>NZ_JACVWV010000040.1 GCF_014534705.1 Wolbachia endosymbiont of Pentalonia nigronervosa
TTATATATCTTATTGCATTAATAATCGCTCTAATATCGTGTTTTCTTGGCCTTCCTATTGCCCCTTGTGCAACGTATGGCTCTAGTATTTCCCATTCTTTGTCACTTATGTCACTTGGATACATTTTTTTACCTCTTAATTCTACATTTGCTTTAGTATATTTATCTTTTCATTTCTTTTCAAGACATCTTCTAAGACCGAACAGCAATTCAATTATACACAGAAACCTGTCGCTATGCATTGTTAATAATGTGATTTTACACATTAAAATATTCTGATATAGTATAGTTTTAGCTCTATGAATGGATTCACAGAAAGTAGACTTAATATTTGAAAGATTTCAGAAGTTGAATCCTATTCCAGAAATAGAGTTGAGCTATACTAATCATTTCACATTATTAGTTGCAATAGTTTTATCAGCACGGACAACTGATGTAAGTGTTAACAAAATTACAAAAGAGTTATTTAAAATTGTTGATAGCCCAGAAAAAATGCTGAATTTAGGGTACATCGAGCTAAGAAAGCGCATAGCCAGTATAGGTTTATATAATTCCAAGGCAAAAAACATAATCGAGCTAAGCAGAATGTTGATTGAACGGCACGATAGCAAAGTTCCTAGCAATTTTGACGACTTAGTATCTTTACCAGGGGTTGGAAGAAAGAGCGCTAATGTGTTCTTGAATTCAGGGCTTGGCCTGCCAACATTGGCGGTTGACACTCATGTTTTGAGAGTTAGCAATAGAATTGGTCTGGTAAAAGAAAGGGATGTATTGAAAACAGAGCTATCTCTCTTAAATGTAATATCAAAAAAATATCTACTTTATGCTCATCATTGGCTAGTTCTGCATGGTAGATATGTCTGTAAGGCATTAAAACCTTCGTGCAGCACATGCATTATCAACGATTTATGCGAACTTGATAATAAAAGATACAATATTGTAGATCGTCCTTAAGTTTTAACGTATTATAGAAGAAAGTAAATACGAATACATATGAAGGGTCTATACATAAAAACTTACGGTTGTCAGATGAATGTTTATGACTCTATTTTAATGGAAAATATAATTAAGCCCCTAGGCTTTAATATTGTTAGCGACGCAGATGAAGCTGATTTAGTAATATTTAACACCTGTCACATTAGAGAAAAAGCAGCAGAAAAACTTTATTCAGAATTAGGAAGATTACAAAAAAAAAGGAATGTTACTATAGTGGTAGCTGGATGTGTAGCACAGGCAGAAGGAGAAGAAGTATTTCGCAGAGCCCCATTTGTTGACATTGTTGTTGGGCCACAGAGCATCGCTACTTTACCTGAATTGATAGTGAAAGCCAGCAGAAGCAAAGGCCACATTATAGATACTGATTTTCCAGAAATAGCAAAATTTGATAAATTTCCAGATGAGTGTTATGGAGCAAATCAAGGGTCTTCTGCATTCTTGGCCATACAAGAAGGGTGCGATAAGTTTTGTACATTTTGTGTAGTGCCATACACTCGTGGAGCTGAGTACTCACGGCCAGTAAATGAGATATTTCGTGAAGCATTAAAATTAGTTGCAAGTGGTGCAAAGGAAATTAATTTGCTTGGTCAAAACGTTAATGCTTACCATGGAGAATGCGAGGGAGAAATCTGGAATTTAGGGAATTTGATTAGTCATATTGCCAAAATCGAAAAACTTGAGAGAATTCGCTATACAACTTCCCATCCAAGAGATATGCATAAATCTCTTTATCTAGCACACGTACAAGAACCAAAACTCATGCCATTCGTTCATCTACCTATACAATCTGGTGCCAACAAAATATTGCACGCTATGAATAGAAAACACACTGCTGAAGAATATTTAGAAATAATAGATAAGCTTCGCAAATTAAGGCCAGAAATAGAATTTTCCTCTGACTTTATAGTTGGCTTTCCTGGAGAAACTGAACAAGACTTTAAGGATACAATGGAACTAGTAAAAAAAGTCAAGTATGCTCAGGCTTACAGCTTCAAGTATAGCCCAAGACCTGGTACTCCAGGTGCAGAGAGAAAAGACCAAGTGCCAGAAGAAATAAAAACAGAACGTCTTTTTTACTTACAAAAGTTAATTGGTGAACAGCAGCTTATGTTTAATCAGAACACGGTAGGTAAAGTTATACCTGTATTATTTAGTGATAAACAAGGTAAATACCAAAATCAAATTATAGGCAAAAGTCCATATATGCAATCTGTATGCGTAGATGACCCTAAAGATGAATACAGAAATAAAATAGTAAATGTGAAAATATCAGAAGCTCGACAAAATAGTTTATTAGGAGATGTAGTATAAAATAGATATATAAAAGGGGTCTATTGAGAAGTTTATTGTCAATTGCTCAAGACTCTGTTAATTATTAAATAGAATAGTGTTGTTATGTTTAGGTTAGACAATAAGAAATTTTTAATTACAGGCGCATCAGGGGGAATAGGGCAAGCAATTGTAGAAATTATGCATCAAGCTGGTGCAACTCTATGCATTTCTGGCACGAATAGAGAAGTACTGGAGGAAGTAGCTCGAAAGTATGAAAAAAACATATACATACTACCTTGCAATTTATCAAATACTGAAGAAGTAAACCAACTAGTAGATAAAGCAAACACGCAAATGAGTGGTTTTGATGGTCTAATATGCACTGCAGGTATCACACAAGACAGCTTGCTAATGAGAATGACTGATGAATCATGGGAAAAAGTGATTAATATTAACTTAACTGCCACATTTCAGCTCAATAGAAATGCATGCAAAATATTACTCAAAAACAAATGGGGAAGGATTGTGAATATTTCTTCTGTAATAGGACTGATAGGCAATGCAGGACAGGCCAATTATGCAGCATCCAAAGCCGGAATAATAGCCATGAGTAAATCCATAGCAAAAGAAGTTGCAGGTCGTAATATAACAGTTAATTGTATAGCTCCTGGATTTATAGATACTCAGATGACTAGAATCTTAAATAAAGAGCAAAAAGAAAAGATACTAGATAATATTCCGATGAAAAGAATGGGTACCCCTGAAGAAATAGGAGCTGGAGTTTTATTTTTGCTCAGTGATGCAGCGAGATATATAACAGGACACGTATTAAATATTAATGGTGGATTATTTATGTAATAGTAAATTACTTATGTGATATATATGTATGGACAAATCAAAAATCTTCCTGTAAAATGTAATCTAGGGTTCTTATAATAATTAGAAGGTATAAAAATGAGTTCTGTAATAAAATTTTTTAACATTCTTGTTGTAGTATTACTTCTGTCTTTTTCAACAGTTGCAAGTGCTGACGGAGAGTCTGAAACTACAGGAGATGCAACTGCTGACGTAATATGTAACATTATTGGTTATATCTGGACTATAGGTGGACCGGTAATGACAGTAGTGATAATCGGCGCAGCTTTACTTGCAATATTTGGTAGAATGCCTTGGCCAGCTCTTGTTGCGTTAGGTATATTTTGTGGTGTATTTTTTGGTGCTAAGGCGATTGTAGAAAAAATTGTACCTGCAAGTAATAAAACTATGTTAGAGAAATGTGCAAAAATAAAACCAACAACAGGTGGCTAATGTAGATTTCATCTTCAGGAAGAACTAACCTCAAAAAAAAGTTTTTTCTATGGTGAAGTGTATGGTGGCAAGGACACAGAGAAGATAACTATAACTGTTGAAAAAAAGTGAGGTAATATAGTTAGGGTTATACAAACATTTATAGCAAAATAAGAAAGCTGGAAGAAGAGTGGAAGAAGGGTAGAAAAGCATAAAACTCCAAGCTCGAAGAGAAGGTGCATAAATATATAGATTTTCGTCTGATTATTGCTATAATTAAGGTCTTTAGATGTGAAATATTGATGAATGAGCTAAGAAAATTAAGCATTACACAAATGCACGAAGGTTTGAATAAAAAAGATTTTTCTTCAGTCGAGCTTATAGAGGCACACATAAATGCAGTTGAAAATGAAAAATTAAATGCGTTTATAACAAAAACCCCAGAAATAGCTATGAAAGCTGCCAAAGCTGCGGATGAAAATTTTTCTAAGCGAGAAAATTCACCGTTAATGGGAATACCTGTTGGTGTTAAGGATTTATTTTGTACTGCAGGAATTAAAACAACAGCTGCTTCAAAAATGCTAGAAAATTTTATTCCAACTTATGAATCTACAGTATCTGATGCACTCTTACGCAATGGAGCAGCTATGCTCGGTAAGCTCAACATGGATGAATTTGCTATGGGCTCTGCAAATACCAACAGTTACTTTGGTCCAGTTGAAAATGTATGGATGAGAAAAAGTGATGGAGAAAAAGTTGTTCCCGGTGGTTCATCTGGCGGCTCTGCAGCAGCAGTAGCAGGATTTTTATGTGCTGGTGCTTTAGGAAGCGACACTGGTGGATCTGTACGTCAACCAGCTGCTTACTGTGGAGTAGTTGGTGTGAAACCAACTTACGGAAGGTGCTCACGCTTTGGAATGATCGCATTTGCAAGTTCTTTAGATCAAGCAGGGGTAATTACCCGCTCTGTTTCTGATTCAGCATTAATGTTAGAAGCTATCTGCGGTTACGACAAAAAAGACTCAACATCCAGTGAAAAACCAGTTCCTAAATTTTCCAATTTGATAGATAACAACATCAAAGGTAAGCGGATTGGCATACCAAAAGAATACAATATGGATGGAATTTCAGAAGAAATTATTCATAACTGGGAGAAAGTCGCCTTTTATTTAAAAGAAAACGGTGCTGAAGTTGTTGAGATCAGCTTACCACATACAAAATATGCAATACCAGTTTACTATTTAATTTGCTCCGCCGAGACGTCCTCTAATCTTGCTCGTTACGATGGTGTGCGTTATGGATTACATGTTGAAACTGATACCCTTGAAGAAATGTATGAATTAACAAGAGCGGAAGGCTTCGGTAAAGAAGTCAAAAGGAGAATATTAATGGGAGCTTATGCACTTTCTTCAGGTCACTACAACGAATACTATGAGAAGGCACAATGCATTAGAGCTCTGATTCGTGAGGATTTCATTAAAGCATTTGAAAATATAGATTACATACTTGTTCCATCTGCTCCAACAGAAGCTTTTGGTTTGAACGCAAAACCAGATCCACTTGTTATGTGTATCAATGATGTATTTACTGTCCCAGCAAGTTTAGCTGGTTTACCCGCTATTTCTGTTCCAGTTGCACTTTCCAATGATGGTTTACCGCTTGCCTTGCAAGTGATTGGTAATTATTATGACGAGGCTGGAATTCTAAATGTAGCAAGTGTAATAGAGCAAAACTGTATGTATCCTGAACAAGTCAGTTGCAATGCTTAGATCAAGATACAAGAGAAAGCAAGTATATAGTTCATAAATACTATATCACTAAAACTTCTGAGCTATATGAATTATAATATACTCCCATTGCTTGCATCTCATCTATTCTAGTATGAGGTCTCGATCCCTCATACACTATGAAACCAGTTGCTAGTGCAATTGCTACAATTGCAAAAACTATTAACACCATAGGTATTGTAATAGCAACGTATCTCGATATCATTATTGCAACTTCCGCTTGAAGTAACCCAACTAAACAACTAGTAGTAACACCCATCATAATTGGTTTAAGGCGTTGCCTTTTTTCTGCCCTCTTCAAAAGTTGCGTTACATCATCATTCACAGCTAAGTCCCTTGAAGTTTGACTATTCTTATCCTGCAAAAAAGAATTTGCACCATTTCTCAACAGAGCCCTTACTATTTCTGTATAACCATTTCTCGCAGCTAAATGTAAAGGAGCTTCTTCGTTTCTATTTACAACATTAACCTTTGCTTTGTGTGCTAATAGAACATTTACTATCCCTACATAGCCGCCTCTAACAGCTAAATGTAAAGGAGTTTCATTATTCTGATCTATAGCATCAACCTCTATCTTGTTTTGTAATAGAAGATTTACTATCTCATTTGAATTTTTTTCTAATAGAATCTTTACTCCCTCTATATGGCCATTTCCAGCAGCTAAATGTAAAGGAGTTGCTAAATTTCCATCTACAATATTAACACCTGCACCTTCTAGCAATAGAACTTCTATTACCTTTGTATGACCACTTCTGGCAGCCAAATGTAAAGGCGTTCTTCCAAGTATATCTCTAGCATTAACTTCTGCATCATTTGCTAATAGAAGCTCTATTATCCCTGTATGGCCATTGTCAACAGCTATATGTAAAGGCGTTTCGTTATTTTTATTTACAGCATTAACATCTGCACCTTCCACCAATAGAATCTCTACTATCTCTATATGACCTCTGCCAACAGCTCCATGTAAAGGGGTTATTCCATATTTACCATCTCTAGCATTAACTTTTGCATCACCTGCTAATAGAGCTTCTACTACCGCTACATAACCACTTCTGGCAGCAAAATGTAAGGGTGTTGCTCCATACCTATAATCTACAGCATTAACATTTATACCTTCTACTGCTAACAGAGCATTTACTACCTCCACTAGATTATAACAAACAGAAATATTCAATAATGTGCATAGATTGTTCTCATATCCATTTTTAAATGGAAATAAGTAATTGATATCAAATTTTTTTATCTTCCACTTTACGTATACATCCGGACGTTTTTCCATTAATTTTTCTTTTATTTCATCAATGATATTGAAATTTTGAGCAGATTTTCTTTCAGCTACATCAGATCGATGTGAATCAAGAGCAGATTTTATTTTATTTAATATCCATTGCCATTTTCTATAATGCATAATTCCCTCCAAATTAATACATATATTAAAATTATAATATTTTCATAAAAAAATTAAATCACTAGACCCCTTTTTAAATCTATACCACTGAAATTTCTGAGCTACGTGAATTGTAATGCACGCCCACTACGTGCATTCCATTTACTTGAGTACTAGGTTGGAATTCTGTACGTTTTATATCAATTACTAGTTTGATTATTATAATTACTGCTACCATAACTATACTATATATAAACTTCAACATGAAAGTTAATTCACTACGCCATATTGTTAATACAAATGGTGTCATTAAAAAAAAAGTGGTACAAAGCACAAGAGCTGATATACAATCTTTTCTCTCTTTCGACTCACTCAAAAGTTGCTTTATATTATCATCTGAAGTTAAGTCTCTTGGAATTTTATTATTCTTATCCTTCAAAAAAGCATTTGCGTTGTTTTTCAACAGAGCCTCTACTAATTTTATATAACCATTTTTAGCAGCCCAGTGTAAAGGAGTTGCTTTATTTATATTTATAGCATCAACATCTGCCTTGTTTTCTAATAGAACCTTTACTACCTCTATATGGTTATTTCTAGCAGCTACATGTAAAGGAGTTTCTGCTTTTTTATCTATAGCATTAATATCTGCTCCTTTTTTTAATAGAATTCCTAATATATTTATATAACCACTCTCAGCAGCTATATGTAAAGGAGTGGCTCCATATTCACTATCTACAGCATTAATATTAGCACCTTCTAATAATAGATTCTCTACTACCTCCACATAACCACCTCTGGCAGCTAAGTGTAAAGGCGTTACTGAGTTTTTATCCACAGCGTTAACATCTGCACCATTTTTTAATAAAATCTTTACTATATTTTCATACCCAATTTCAACAGCTATATGTAAAGGAGTTTCTCCATACCTATTATCTACAGCATTAATATTTATACCTTCTATTGCTAACAGAGCATTTATTATTTTTTCTAAACCATAACGAACACAAATATGCAATAATGTGCATGCATTGTTTATATATCCATCTCGAAATGAAAATAAGTAATTGATATCAAATTTCTTCTTCTCCCACTTGATGTATACATCTCGATGTTTTTTCGCTAATTTTTCTTTTATTTTATCAATTATATTTTTATCAGACTTTATTGTATTTAATACCCATTGCCATTCTCTATCATGCATAATTTCCCTCCAAATCAACACATATTGAATCAAGTATAGAGTTCGTGAACTCTATACCATTGAAACTTCTGAGCTACGTGGATTGTAACGCACTCCCACTACGTGCATTCCATTTACTTGAGTACTAGGTTGAGATTTGTTATATTTCAGACCAACTACTAATGCAGTCACTGCGGTTACTGCAACTACAATCGCACTACCTGTGAACCTCTCAATGAAAGTTAACTTATTACGCCATATTGTTAATGCAAATGTTACCACTAAAAAAAAAGTGGCACAGCCCATTATAACTAATATAGTATGTCCTTCTTTTTCTCCTGACTTATTCAAAAGTCGCTTTATTTTACTATTCGCAGCCAAGTCTCTTGGTGTCTGACCATGTTTAGTTTTAAAAAAAGCATTGGCACCGTTTTCCAACAGAACACTTACTACCGCTATATGGCCATTTTTAGCAGCCCAGTGTAAAGGAGTTGCTCCATCTTTATCTAAAACATCAACCTCTGCCTCTTTTTCCAATAGAGCACTTACTATCGCTATATGACCATTTTTAGCAGCATAGTGTAAAGACGTTGCTATATTTTTATCTGTAGCACGAACATTTGCCTTTTTATCCAACAGAATCTTTACTACCTCTGTATAACCCTTTCCAGCAGCGCAATGCAAAGGGGTGGCTCCATATTTATTATCTGTAGAATTCACACTTGCATTTTTTTCTAATAGAGCACTTACTACACCTGAATAACCATTTTCAGCAGCTACATGTAGAGGAGTTACTCCATATTTATCATCTCTAGCATTAGCATCTGCTTCGTTTTCTAACAAAATCTTTACTAACTCTACATGACCATTTTGGGCAACAAAATGTAAAGGAGTGGCACCATTTATATAATCTATGGCATTAACACACGCTTTGTTTGCTAACAAAACCCTTACTAACTCTACATGACCATTTCTAGCAGCAAAATGCAAAGCAGTTGCTCCAGATACATTATCTGCCACATTAACCTTTGCACCTCCTTCTAATAAAGCCCTGACTATGTTCTCAAAGCCATAACAAGCAGCAATATACAATAATGTGTATCTATTATCTATATTTTCACCTTGGAATGGAAGCAAGTAATTAATCTTAAATTCTGCCCTCTTCCACTCTAAATATGTCTCTAGGTGTATTTCAGCTAATTTTTCTTTTATTTGATCAATTATCTTTTGATGACTTATATCTTGATTAGAGCTTATATAATCGTTTATATTATCGAATAGTTCTTTCCATTTTTGATAATCCATAAATTCCCTCTAAATTGATATATATATATATATTAAAATTATAATGTATGTATTAAAAAAAGTTAAATTATTAGACCTCTTTTAGCATAAAAAGAATAGAAATCTAATTTCACAAGAGAAACTCTATATCATTGAAATTTCCGAGTCACGTGGGTTGTAATGCACTCCTAATGCGTGTATTTCATTTACTTGAGTACTAGGTTGAGGTTCTTTACATTTGACACCAATTACTAGCGCAATTGCTGCAGTTACTGCAACTATAATTGCACTAGCTGTGAGCCTCGCAATAAAAGTGAATTTACTACTCCACATTGTTAACGTTAATGTTGTCGTTAAAAAAATAGTGGCACAACCCATGAGAGCTAATGTAGTATGTTCATTTTCTCCTGACCTATCCAAAAGTCGCTTTATACTATAACTCGAAGTTAAGTCTCTTGGAGTTTTATCATTCTTATCCTTTAAAAAAGCATTTGCTCCATTTTCCAACAGAGTGTTTATTATCTCTGCATGACCATTTCTAGCAGCCCAGTGTAAAGAAGTTGCTCCATCTTTATCTAAAGCATCAACCTCGGCACTTTTTTCCAATAGAGCCCTTACTACCGCCGCATGACCATTTTTAGCCGCCCAATGTAAAGAAGTTGCTGCATTTTTATCTGTAGCATGAACACTTGCATTTTTATCCAACAGAATCTTTACTACATCTGTACGACCATTTCCAGCAGCTACATGTAAAGGAGTTACTCCATATTTATTATCTACAGCATTAACAATAGCCCTGTTTTTTAGTAGAACTTTTACTATCTCTGTATGACCATTTCCAGCAGCTACATGTAGAGAAGTGGCCTCATATATATGATCTACAGCATTAACATATGCTCTGTTTTCTAACAAAGTCTTTACTAACTCTATATGACCATTTTGGGCAGCAAAATGTAAAGGAGTTGCTCCGTGTATACCATCTGTAGCATTAACATATGCTTTGTTTTCTAACAAAATCTTTGCTACACCTAGATAACCATTTTTAGCAGCAAAATGTAAAGGGGTTGCTCGATGTGTACTATCTATCACATCAACCTCTGCACCTTTTGCCAATAAAGCCCTTATTATGTTCTCTAAGCCATAATAAGCAGTAATATACAATAATGTGTATCTATTATCTACCTGTTCACCTTGAAATGGAAAAAAGTAATCAACCTTAAATTCTTCGTTTTCCCACTCTAGATATGTCTTTAGATGTTTTTCCGCTAATTTTTCTTTTATTTTATCAATTACATTTAGATGACTTAAATCTTGAGCAGAGTTTATATCATCTAATATTTCTTTCCATTTTTTATAATACATAAATTCCCCCTCAGTTGATATACATATATACTAAAATTATAATATTTTTATTAAATTTCTTTTAGAATAAAAAGAGTAAAAATCTAATTTCACAAGAAAGCCTTTTATACTATAGAAACTTCCAATTGACGTGAGTTACGTCTTTCAGGTGTGTTCACTTCATTTATTTGAGTAGGAGGTTTAAGATTTTTATACACAATAGCACCAACTGTTAGGTAGTGTCGACATTTATTTTAACCAAAGATATATAGAAGCAATATGGACAAAAGATAAGAAAGAAATAGCTAATTTATCATAACGAGTAGCAACCCTACGAAAATTCTTGAGTTTATTGAACATTCTTTCGATGAGATTTCTCTCTTTATAAAGCTCTTTATCGTATTCTCTTGGTGTTTTTCTATTGGAAC
>NZ_JACVWV010000041.1 GCF_014534705.1 Wolbachia endosymbiont of Pentalonia nigronervosa
GTTCCAATAGAAAAACACCAAGAGAATACGATAAAGAGCTTTATAAAGAGAGAAATCTCATCGAAAGAATGTTCAATAAACTCAAGAATTTTCGTAGGGTTGCTACTCGTTATGATAAATTAGCTATTTCTTTCTTATCTTTTGTCCATATTGCTTCTATATATCTTTGGTTAAAATAAATGTCGACACTACCTAAAGAATGCTACAGTTAAGAAATACTACTATAAATCACATCAACAACTTAAAGAGCATCTTTATAGCTTCGTTATGGCCTACAATTACGCTAAAAGACTAAAAACTCTTAAGGGTCTCACACCTTATGAGTTCATATGTGATCAGTGGACAAAATTTCCTGATTTATTTATACTTCCATCACTCTTTGGGACCATACATCTATAAAAAATGGCAGGTTGAAACCCCCTCCATTTTATATCATATCCTTTCTGTTAACTTATTATATACCCAGGGGAATTATTCTTTCTTCTCTCTTCTTCTTGAGTAATATGCGGTTTCTTCCCTACTTTGCCGGGTAGTTGTTTCTCCAAGTCTTGAGGCAGAGTCTTGTTAATACCCTCGATAATTTTTCCCTCCCAATCTGTTAGATCTTCCTGTGCATTTCCTTGATTACGCGTATCTGCAAACAGACTGCTTATAGCTTTACATGTAGCAAATATCAGACCAATAACAGCAAAAATTATCATCGTCTGGCTAACCTCAATAAACATTGCTGTTACAATAAAAAGGAAAATAGGTAGCAAAACCTTCGCAAGTGCATCAGCGACCAATTTTACATCGCTTTTTGCGGGTTCATTCTTTTCTTCTTTGTTTCCTAAAAATGGAATCTTGTTCAATACCCCCTTTTTAACAGAGCTAGCAACGTTCTTGGGATCTATTTCAACTCCAATAGGTACTCCAAGAAGCTTGATAAATGAATCTTTAACCTCCGTACCACACGCATTAGTAATGCACTTGTCTATTAATGCCTGTACTTTACCATTTTTTAAATTTTCTTCATCCGCCAAATTTCCTGCTTTTATTCCTTTAAATACAGCAAGTAAAAATTGACAAAAATTTTCTTTACTTAGTAGTTCTATCCTTTTTAGATCAACATCATTAAATATATTATTAGTATTATCATACAAAAAAGTAGCAACTGCTTTTCCTCTTGGATCTAGTTCGTCAGATTTCAATGCGCGTAAAAATGCATCATAAATCTGCTGATGCTCCTTCTTGAACCCTTTTTCCTTAGTTGCCTTTTTACGTTTTGCATTAAAAGCCTGAGTTTTCTGAGTTTCCGGAACTGCACGAGTACCTCTTATTGTTGTCATAACTGTTACTTACATTTATTACATTTTATTCTAACACATTTTCTATACTAATTCAAACAATCTTTACAATACGACAGCACAGTTAAGAAATTTTAAACCCCCAGTTATCACCCACTTTTATATCTACTTCAAGTGGTATAGAAAGTTTTACCACATTTTCCATGACATTCTTCATTAATGCTGCTGTTTCCTGCACATTTCCTTTCTCCACTTCTACAAGCAACTCGTCATGAACCTGCAATATAATTTTGCCTGTTTTTAGTTGATCAAAAAGTTGTATCATTGCACGTTTTATTATATCTGCAGCAGTGCCTTGTAGTGGTGCATTTATTGCTACTCTTTCTGCAAACTGTCTTACATAAGAAATGTTATTGTTTATATCCTTTACAAAACATCTCCTACCAAATATAGTTTCCACATAGCCATTTGACCTTGCAACTGATATCATTTCTTCCATGTAGGTCTTTATCTCTGGATAGCAGGAAAAGTAATAATCGATATATTCAGCTGCTTCTTGAATTGTAATCCCCAACTGCTTTGCCAATCCAAACGGACTGATTCCATATATAATACCAAAATTAATGGATTTTGCTTTTCTCCTATCTACACTGACATTTTCTGATACTCCAAAAACTTGTTTTGCAGTGATGTCATGAATGTCTTGACCATTTGTAAATGCTTCTTTAAATGCTGCAACACCAGCAACATGTGCCAAAAGTCTCAGTTCTACTTGTGAATAATCAGCCGAGATTATTTTATACCCTTCTGGGGCAATAAATGCTTGCCTGATGAGACTTCCTTCTTTACTTCTTATTGGAATATTTTGTAAATTAGGATTACTGGAGCTTAATCTGCCAGTTGTGGTTGCAGTTGTTGAAAAGCTTGTGTGTACCCGGCTATCTAAATGACTCACCTGCTTCATTAATGCGTCAGTGTAGGTATTCTTTAATTTACTTAAATGTCGCCAATTTAAAATTTTACTTGCAATTTCTACTCCTTCAATTTCAAGTTTTTCTAACACTTCAGAATTTGTACTATACGCACCTGACTTTGACTTTTTCTTCTTATTAAGACCCATTTTATTAAACAAAACGTTACTCAACTGCTTTGGTGAAGCGATGTTAAATTTTTCTCCCGCTAAATCATGTATTGTACTTTCAAGCACACCAATTACTTGTTGAAACTCATCAGATAATTCCTGCAATTTTTGTACATTTAGCAGTACTCCTTTTTTCTCCATATCAAGTATCACTTTCATAAGCGGTTTATCAAAGCGCTCATAAATTGAGAATAATTTTTCCTGAAATAATCTTTGTTTCAATTTTTTATGTAGGGTGATTAAAGTTTGTGCTGAAAAAGCCCATGCATCTCCACTTAAGTTGTGTGCAACTATGTTAGGAATACTATGATCATGTTTTCCTGTATCTAAACTATATGACATGAGCATTAAATCATCAGTTGAATCTAGAGCTTTTTCTACTGCAGGTATGATTTTTTTCACTCCTTTTATATCATGCACTATTTTGAGTATTTCATTTGCACATAACAGTGAATTAATCGGAATCAATACATCCTGTACATTGGCTTGTTCTATATAAAAAACATTGTGTTCACTGTAAGATAGAGAAATCTTACTTAACGTATCATTTTCATAATGACAATAGATAGCTATCCTACCTTCATACCTGCAGTGCTCTAAAAATTTTTCCAGTTCTTGACTGTTATACTCTATCTTCTCTTCTTTATGTGGTTCTTTATAAGCAAAAAGTTTTTCTACTTTATTGATCAAAGAATTAAACTCATATTTCTTTAAAAAGGATAATAACTTCTCCATATCAGAGATATGAACTTTACACTCTTCAACGTCATGCTGAAGATCTACCGCTTCATGTAGTGACACAAGCTCTCTTGAAATTACTGCTTTCTCTTTATGTTCAGTAAGTATATTACGCACCCTAGTTTGTTCTATCTTACCTATATTTTCTAAAATACCATCCAATGAACCAAACTCACCTAGTAACTTGGCTGCAGTTTTTGGCCCTATTCCTGGTACTCCCGGGATGTTATCAGACGCATCTCCAGTTAAAGAAAGCAGATCTAGCAATTTATTTGAATTTACTCCGAATTTTTCTATCACTCGTTTTTCATCTACATATGTGTTTTTGATCGGATCAAATATCAAAATATTATAATTCAAAAGTTGAAATAAATCCTTATCTGACGAAACTACCACCACTTTTAAGTTTTGATAATTGCTGTATTTTGCAACTAGGGTGGCAATTATGTCATCTGCTTCATAGCCTTCAACCTCTTCATAGCTTAGGTTAAAAGCTTCTACCGCCTCTCTCAATATGGTAAACTGTGGCATTAAATCTTCAGGAGGAGATACTCTATTTGCCTTATACTCAGAGTATAAATTATGTCTAAAATTCTTTTTTCCCGCATCAAACGCCACTATTAAATAATCCGAGTGCGCGATATATTTTAGTATCATATTGAGAAAGCCATATACTCCACCTATCGGTAGGCCAGTTGTGGTAGTTAAGTGAGGTAATACATAATAAGCCCTGAAGAGAAAACCGTAACCATCAATTATTGTGAAAGTTTTTTCCTTCATTATAGATATTTTTGCATAACTTGATGGTCCATGATTTGACTATAAAAATCAAGTTATTATTCTTGATGTTCAACTCGTTTATTCCATTCTTACTTTATTATAAAATAGATCTACAATTGACGCAAAATTCTCTGTATTGTAATGGATTTTTTTATAAATCTCTATTTCGAGAACATCCCAATAATTTTATCCATTATTCCACCCATACTCGCTTCAGATTGAGTATGTTCCAACTTGTCACCATTGGACATTAATTTAGCATCTGATCCAGGTGAAATATTGATAAATTTACCGCCCATAACACTACTGCTAGCAATAGTTGCAGAACTATCAATTGGTAATTCTATATCTCTATTTATGCACATATCAATTCGTGCTACATATGCAGTTTTGTCAAGCGATACGTTGGTTATACTTCCAACATCCACGCCAGAAATTTTTACACTATCACCAATCTCTGTACCGTTTGCACTAGAAAAAAGGCCATATATTTTATAACAATCCTTGTAGTTTTTTCTCATGTAAGCTAGCTTGTTAAAAGCGAAAAAAAGTAAAAAAATAGTAGAAACTAATACAAATATTCCAGTAGTAATTTCAAATATATGAGATCTTCGCATCTTTAATTATTAGGATTCCAACTTGTATAATAGTCATTCACTTTTTGGTTTGGATAATAGGTGCTTTTTGTACCTGTTAAATTAGGAACATGCTTCACGATCCTTTTTTTTCTACCAGTTGGTACTGTGTCATCGGAATAGTGGAGCCATATGTGCCACTCTGGAGTGACTGTTGTAGGCTCGGAAACTTTGTTATACATTACCCATCTTCTCCCACTGTTTGATTCATAGTAGGAATTACCGTTTTCATCCTTTCCTACAAAGTTACCTTTTCTACATACCATACATCTTATGGCGCTACAAATAACTCTAGATAAATTACAAATTTTAGATAACATAAAAAGTACTAAAACAAAAAGTATCCTATATACTAATACTTTAACAGTATATTAACAACAATTTAATGCAATTACCAGTTTTACAAGTTATTATACCAATCATTGCATCAATGCTCTGTTTTCTTAGCAAGAAACACAAAGCATCTTGGTTTATTTCCCTTATCACAACAATAACTACTCTGGTAATTTCATCAATACTATTAATTAAAACATATAAAGGTGAAATAATTATTTACCACCTAGGCAATTGGGTGCCTCCATATGGAATAGAATTAAAAATTGATCTATTAAACTCTTTAATGCTAACTTTAGTGAATTTTATAGCACTAATTAGCGTACTTTGTAGCTTCTATATTAACGAAAAAGAAATTAGTCACAAAAAAATAACCGATTTTTATTCACTGTTTTTACTATGCTTAAGTGGGTTACTTGGAATTTTAGTCACAAATGACATATTTAATCTTTATGTTTTTCTAGAGATTGTATCTCTTTCTTCTTGTGTGCTTGTTTCAATGGGAAGAGATAAAAAAGCTCTAGTTGCAGCATTTGAATACTTAATCAGTGGTACTATAGGAGCAACATTTTATTTATTTGGTGTTGGACTTTTGTACTCAATGACCGGAACACTAAATATGTCTGATATAGCTGAAAAAATAGTACCGTTGCATGATAATAAAATTATACAACTTGGAGCATTATTCATTTTTGTTGGTTTATCAATTAAAATAGCACTATTTCCTCTAAGTAGGTGGTTGGTTAATGCATACACTCATGCACCTAGTTTCATTAGCATATTTTTTTCAGGCACAGTGACTAAGGTGATGATATATGTTTTCATCAGAATTTTTTACTTCGTTTTTCATCAGAATGTTTTCTTACTTAAATCACCATTTTGTTATGTAATAACTACTATCGCACTTTGTGCTATTGTATTTGGCTCAATCTTTGCAATTACTGCACATGACATGAAAAAATTGTTGGCACACTCTAGTGTTAGCCAAATTGGCTATATACTATTGGCATTAAGCTTAAATTCGAAGGCAGGTTTATTTGCAGCAGTGCTTCATATGGTAAATCATAGTATAATAAAAACATCTTTGTTTATGATTGCAAGTTGCAAATCTGATGCAGAAAACTTAGAAGGTCTAAAGAAGAAATCAATTCCTTTTGCATTTACTATATTAAGCCTAGCTCTAATTGGTGTGCCGCTCACTAGCGGTTTCGTGAGCAAATGGTATATAATGCAAGCTATTATAGAATCTCATGCGTGGACTTCACTTGCAATATTTGTACTAGGATCTTTTCTTGCATTAATATATATGTGGAAAATGGCGGAAAAAATGTATTTTGGTAAAAATAATCAAGCACAGTCAGCCCATATGATTTTTTGCCTGTTACTCATGACAAATTTAACAATAATAACTGGTATATATAGCACTCCGATTCAATTAATAATTGAGAAGTTGATTTTCTATAGCTGACCACACGCCATCCAGAATTTGAATTTTACGATCATATTATCATTTATTTAACAAAATAGAGGTATAATTTCGTACTTAGTTACATGGAGAGTTAGATGAATAAGCCAACACACAATGCGAAAATAAGTAAATCTCAGGTTACTAAATGGGAAGTGATAAAGAATTGTCAATATACTGACAATCACTTGTCAAAAATAACAACTTTATATGTGATTAAGGTGACTCAATTGCCAGATCTTCATACAGAAGAGCAGTTTGAAGCTAGTACTACTTTAGTGAGGATAAGTGTGACAGGTGAAAATATATTTTTACATAAAGCTGTTGCTATTGAAATTATGAAAGAGATTTTTCCATATAAATTTAGCAGCAAAAAAAAGAATAATATATCAAGGTTAGAAGATTTATACAATCACTTATGTTCTATTGTTAGTAATAGCCTGCCAAGGGAGATACTTGAAAGCTTAATAAAAGAATATAGGAATTCTGTTAACCTATTGAGAACAATTATTTAATACTTTATTTTCTATTTCAGAAATACCACTTTCAAGACTTTTATCTATTAAACATATTGTAGTTAGGTATGTTTGCTGACTTTTTTCAACATTAATAGTTAAAGTGCCTGGAGTAATCGTCACTGAATTGGCAAATAGAGTAATACTCTTGTCATTATGACCTTTACACTTTTGTAAAACAATAACCGGTTCAAGCTGAAGATTAAACTGCAGCACCTTTTTTGCTAAATAAATACTTGATAAAATAATCTGATATATTAGCCATGGTATATAACTTGCTAATCCACAAAATGATAGCTTCTTTGTGCTGCTTAAAATACGATTAAGAGAATCCTCAGCACTTATTAATCGTTTAAAAATAAAAAGTGTAAATGCAGATGAGAATAGTCCACACAAGATGAAAAAAGATTCAAAGTAGCCAGACAATATAACCCATAAGGTAAACAAAGTAATAAAAGATAGAGAAATGAATTTTATTTCTTGTTTACATTTGTGGCTTTGCATATAGTATAATATATACAAAATTTTTCAAAAAAGAAAAAAGAATTTTGTATGGAGATTATTGCAGAAAATAGGAAAGCAAGGTTTGAATATTTTATTCTCGAGGAGCTTGAAGCAGGTTTGGTTTTGTTAGGCAGTGAAGTGAAATCTCTCAGAGAAAGAAAAGCAAACATTTCTGATGCTTACGTAATTGAAAAAAATAATGAAATGTGGTTGCATAACATGCATATTGGAGAGTACAAAGCTGCAACTCGAAAAAATCACAAACCAAAAAGGGAACGTAAATTATTATTGCACAAAAGAGAAATAGGCAAACTAATTGGTCACATCAAAACCTCTGGTATTACCGTTGTTCCACTCTCGCTTTATTTTAGTGACAAAGGGATAGCAAAGACCAAAATTGCGATAGTGAAAGGGAAAAAACTTTATGATAAAAGAGCAACAATCAAACAGAGAGAGTGGGATCGTGAAAAAAGCAGATTATCTAAGAGTGATGTGTGATCAAGAAAAATTCATATAAATTAGTAATTGTATGTCTCCTATAATTTTCAGTGTTGGTCCTATTTCTATACATTGGTACTCCTTAGCATATGTTTTTGGTATATTGTTCACATATTGGTACTTGCATAAATTGGATAGCCAAAAAATATTTACTAAAGATTTTTATGATTCACTTTTAACTAGCGCTATTATAGGTGTGATACTGGGAGGAAGATTGGGTTATGTATTAATATATGACCCGGGTTTTTATCTAAGTAATCCAATTGATATATTAAAAACTTGGGAAGGTGGTATGTCATTTCATGGTGGTGCGATAGGTGTTTTATGTGCGGTAATAGCTGTATGTCACAGACATAAAATTTCTGTGTCTTATACACTAGATTTAATTTCTTGCGGAATGCCAATAGGACTGCTTTTAGGTCGTATAGGTAATTTTATAAATGGAGAACTGTTTGGCAGAGTAACAAACATGCCGTGGGGTATGACATTTCAAGAGAGCGGTGATAACCTTTTGCGTCATCCAACTCAATTGTATCAAGCATTCTTTGAAGGATTGCTGCTTTTTATAGTAATAAATCTACTATGTTCTCTCACTAGAATAAGACTTTACCATGGAGCATTAACAGGTATCGCAATGATATGGTGTGGAGCAATGCGTTTTCTAATTGAGTTTTTCCGTGAGCCTGACTACCGGATTGGCTATTTGTGGCTCGACTTGACTATGGGACAATTACTTTCAATACCCATAATTATGGCAGGAGTATTTATCTACTTCAGAGCATTACATTTGAAAAATAACACAAAATCCGCTATATAGTATATTTTACAAAGGTTGCACATTGAAAGAAAACTTGACAACAAGAACAAGAAGCTCTCTATCTTCATTCTTTTTTTTACTGCTAATAGGGCTATCTATACGCAGCTTTTTATTTGAACCATTTCATATACCTTCTGGTTCGATGAAGAGTACTCTGTTAGAAGGTGATTACATTTTCGCTAGCAAGTATTCATATGGTTACAGCAAACATTCCTTTCCCTTTTCACCAAACATTTTCAATGGCAGAATTTTTTATACTTCACCACAGCGTGGCGACATAATAGTTTTTAAACCCACGAAAAATAATAACATTAGATTCGTTAAACGAGTAATAGGCCTGCCTGGCGATAAAGTTCAGATAATAAATGGTGACTTATACCTCAATAATGAAAAAATGCCACGAGAGCAAATTGAGAGTTTCCTTGACTATGAGTCAAATCTCAACATACCTCGATACATAGAAACACTTTCTGATGGTAAAAAGCACGAAATTTTAATAGACAATACTTCTCATAGATTGTCGCACAACACTCCTGCTTATTACGTACCTGATAATCAAGTTTTTGCCATGGGAGACAATAGAAATAATTCTTTAGACAGTAGATTTCCTGAAATCGGCTTTGTTCCAATAGAAAATATAATCGGTCGTGTAAGTATGGTGGGTTTGTCTTTTAAATTAGAAAAAGTTGACTGGCTGTCATTTAGGGTACCAGTTGCCTTGAGACTAGACAGAATATTGCATAAGGTTGTGTAATTATAGGATATGAGTTATATACAACTACCTCATCGAGGTGTGATAGCACTGCATGGTTCAGACACAAAAAATTTCCTACAGAGCATCATAACAAATGATATCAAAAAATTGGATCATCAAAAGGCCATATATTCCCTATTACTTAACCCTCAGGGAAAATATTTATACGATTTTTTTCTTATTGAATATGGTAAATATATTCTCCTAGAATGTGAGAGTATATACCTAACACAGATTATTGCAAAACTAGATCTGCTTAAAACTTACTTAAAAGTCAGAATCAAAAATGTTAGTGCACTATATAAAGTTGGAGTTTTTTTTAATGCTAAATTCGCAGAACATAACAATGAAGAACAGATTATTTTTCAAGACCCACGACATACCTCTTTAGGAGTAAGAATAATACATAAAAATGAAATAATAGAACCAATAAAAGATTACACTGAATATGAACTAATTAGAATTCGTAATCTTATTCCAGATGGAGCAAAAGATATGGTGCAAAACTCATCATTTCCACTTCAGTATTTAGTTGATCATATAAACGGTATAGATTTCAACAAAGGGTGTTACATAGGCCAAGAGGTTGTAAATCGCATGAAAAGACAACAAACATTACGAAGAAAACTATATCTTGTGCAAGGAGACAGTGCACTCCCAAGTATTGGCACTAAAGTGATCACCAGCGACAGTGCAGAAGTAGGAGAGCTACGTTCTAGTGTCAACAACATAGGGCTTGCATTGCTTTATACTGAAAAAAGTCATGCAGATTTATCTGCTGGTAATACCAAAATATCTGTACTTTAAGGTTGTGCAAGAACATTATTATCCTTTTCTAGCATTGAAACTTCCACCTGAGTACTAGGTTTGAACATTTCGTCATTGATATTAATACCTTCGTCCCTTAGAATCTGTAATACTTTCATAAAGCAATCTGCATTAAAAATGGAATGTAAAGGGTTTTGGCCATCTTCATCTTTTGTATGAATATCAGCTCCTGCACATATTAGGTGTATGGTCCCAAAGAGTGATGGAAGTATAAATAAATCAGGAAATTTTGTCCACTGATCACATATGAACTCATAAGGTGTGAGACCCTTAAGAGTTTTTAGTCTTTTAGCGTAATTGTAGGCCATAACGAAGCTATAAAGATGCTCTTTAAGTTGTTGATGTGATTTATAGTAGTATTTCTTAACTGTAGCATTC
>NZ_JACVWV010000042.1 GCF_014534705.1 Wolbachia endosymbiont of Pentalonia nigronervosa
GTTCCAATAGAAAAACACCAAGAGAATACGATAAAGAGCTTTATAAAGAGAGAAATCTCATCGAAAGAATGTTCAATAAACTCAAGAATTTTCGTAGGGTTGCTACTCGTTATGATAAATTAGCTATTTCTTTCTTATCTTTTGTCCATATTGCTTCTATATATCTTTGGTTAAAATAAATGTCGACACTACCTAGATAATATAGTACAAGAAAAACGTCAATCTACCTGCATGATTCAGTAAGAGAGTACGTTGATTTAAAACATGAAAAGGTGGCAATTGTTCAGAAAAACAATTGCCATCAAAGCAATAGATTTACAAAATCCAATAGAAAGGTTTGCAATAGCAAAAATGCTACATATGTGAAGATAATAAATTTAACACACTGAGAACCTTAGCAAGGCGCGATTTTAATTGATTTTCATATTCATTCCAGTCTTGAATTGTCTTTCTTGCTACTTTTGAATCGATAGCAGCTTTTGCAACAGCAGGAGGTACTGTGAAAATCAATCTAGAATCGAAAGGAGTAGGTATTATATAATCACGTCCATAGCTCATTTTACAACCACCATATGCTGCAGATATTTCACCAGCACGTGCAAGTTTTGCTATTGCATTTGCAGCAGCAATTTTCATTTCATCATTGATTGATGTTGCATGTACATCAAGTGCTCCCCTGAATATATATGGAAAACACATTACATTATTAACCTGATTGCTATAATCTGATCTACCAGTTGCAATTATGGCATCCGGCCTTATGGCTTTTGCAAATTCAGGCCTGACCTCCGGGTCAGGATTAGCAAGGGCAAAAATTATAGGGTCTTTACTCATATCTTTCAGCATTGCTTCAGTTAGCACATTCTTTGCAGATAGCCCTATAAATACATCGGCACCTTTTATTACATCGGATAAAGAGCGTTCAGAAATATCAACAGCATGCTTTTCTTTCCATATATTCATATCTTCTCTTCTGCCCTGATATATCACTCCCTGTTTATCACAGAGCATGGTGTGCTTTGCTCCCATGGATTTAAGCATTTCTAAACACGCAATGCCTGCTGCTCCAGCACCATTCATGACTATCTTGACGTCTTCCAATCTCTTGCCAACTATATCAAGAGCATTCACTATGCCAGCAGCAACAACCACTGCAGTGCCATGTTGGTCATCATGAAATACTGGAATATCCATCAGCTCACCTAGACGTTTTTCTATTATAAAACAATCTGGAGATTTTATATCTTCTAAATTTATCCCACCCCAGCTTGGTCCAAGGTATCTAATTGCGTTGATCAAATCTTCTATATCTTCTGTAGCTATCTCTATATCAACTGCATCAATATCAGCAAAACGTTTAAATAAAACAGCTTTACCTTCCATGACAGGTTTTGAAGCCAGTGGACCAATATTACCAAGTCCGAGCACTGCAGTGCCATTTGAAATAACTGCAACGCTATTGCCTTTTGCTGTGTAGTCATATACTGACCCAGGATTCTTAGCTATCTCTAAACATGGAGCTGCAACACCGGGAGAATAAGCAAGTGACAAATCATATTGAGTAAGCAAAGGTTTTGTCGGCAAAATTGACATTTTACCAGGGTTGTCGTTTTTTTTATGATACTTCAGTGCCTCTTGTTTTGTAGCGTTATCTAAATCGTCACTCATTATTGTCCCCTTATTTACGTAATTAGACTGTAGTTTTTAAGTATATGTGATTTTTATAAAGATTCAATTGCAAATTGTTAGCTGATATATTATCTTATATTTCGGTGTATAGTAGTTATGCTCAAGAAAAATTTACCTAACATACTCACAATTTCACGTGTATTTGCAATACCAGCAATAGTATTAAGCTTTTACATACAGAATAAATATGCAGATCTAATCACAATATCAATCTTTATGTTTGCATGCATCACAGATTTTTTTGATGGCTATCTGGCACGTACATGGCAAGTTCAATCAAAGTTTGGTAAATTATTCGACCCTATTGCTGATAAGTTAATAGTTGTATCAACAATAATTATGTTAATTTATATGCATAAGATTAATGATTTTACAATAGTACCGTCAATTATCATCATTTGCAGGGAAATATTAGTGCCAGGTTTACGAGAGTTTCTTATCGCTACAAATGTTAGTCTACCTGTCAGTAAAATCGGAAAAATAAAAACATTTCTGCAGATGGTTGCTGTAGTCACACTCATAGTTAATAACTATGAAATAACTCAATATATAGGTGCAATTTCTTTATGGCTTGCAGCAGCAATCACTATATGGTCAGGCTATAATTACGTTTCAGTCGGAATAAAACAGATCGATTGAAAAAGGGGTCTATTATATGTATGGTCCCGGCATTTTACCTTCTTTATTTATTCAATACATTTTGTGATCATAAATTTTCATTCGAATAAACCTTGTTTGAGTTAGCTATATGTACTTGAAAATTGCCTGCTGTAGTGAATTCAGCCCACAACACAACTAGAATAAAGATAAATTACTAACTTTTTATTGGTAGGATTGGTGGGATTGGTAGGACTTGAACCTACGACCAATTCGTTATGAGCGAACTGCTCTAACCACCTGAGCTACAATCCCTTTTATTAAACGTACAAAAGTGCCTTAGCTTACTTCATCATCAACCCAACCCAACTTGATAAATCACTTACTGCTCCAATTTTTCTTGCAATTTCTTTACCACCTTGAAAAATGATTAAAGTAGGTATAGACTGAATTCCATATTTGCTCGGCACCTCAGTTCCTTCATCTATATTAAACTTACACACTTTAATTTTATCTTTTTTATCTTTAGCTAATTGCTCAATATGTGGCATTATAACTTTACATGGCCCACACCATTCTGCCCAAAAATCCACTAAAACAAATCCAGTATAATCAATAACTTCAGATTTGAAATTTTGATCATTTACCAATACAATATCATCACTCATAGATACCCTACAACAAATATTTACTTAGTATAGTGCATTAGTGAGTAGTTAATCAACTAAATTCTTAAACGATTCACTCCCACAAAACTTATTCTCATAGCCAAATACATTGAGCAATAATCCCACTTCGGCAAAAAAACCCTGTGCGTTGTTATATGCAAGATCAAGTAACTCTTTGTCTTTATGTAAGTCGGTAAACTTGAATTCCATGTATCCAGACTGTCTTGTACCTAAAATATCTCCGCTTCCTCTGAGCATCATATCCTTTTCAGCAATGTGAAATCCGTCCTGCGATTCGCGCATAGTCTTTAATTTTGAACACATACTCTTGCTCAAATTATCATATAATAATACACAAAAAGAAGGCTTATTCCCCCTACCCACTCTACCTCTTAACTGATGTAACTGTGACAATCCAAATTGTTCTGTATTTTCTATAATCATAATAGTTGCATCTGGTATGTCTATACCAACTTCTATTACAGTGGTGGCAACAAGTAAGGAAATTTCACCCCTCTTAAAGGAAAACATTACCTGATCTTTTTGGTCTTGAGTTAATCTTCCATGTATTATGCCAATTTTATTAAAAAATATCTTTTGTAGTTCCTGAAAACGCATCTCTACTGCCGCAACATTAAGATCTTCATTTTCTTCTATATAGGGACAAATCCAATATGCCTTTTCACCCCTATCAATTGCATCTTTTAACCTCTCAATAACGCTTTCTACCTTTTTTATGCTGACAGCTACAGTTTTTATCGGCAGCCTACACTTTGGCTTTTCTCTTAAAACAGAGCATTCAATATCACCATATATAGCTTGTTGCAATGTTCTGGGGATGGGAGTTGCAGTAACAAAAAGTATATCAGTATTGTCTCCTTTTTCTACCAAACGGTTTCTCTGCATTACACCAAATCTTTGTTGTTCATCTATTACTGCAAGACCTAAATTTTTAAATACAATGTTATCTTGAAATAGTGCATGAGTGCCGACAACTATATTTAAAATGCCACTTGTAAGTTCATTTATAATAAGCTTTTTCTCTTTGCGCGGAGTTTTTCCCGTTAGCAGCGCAACCTTTATTTCAGTAGTAGATAAAACTTCTTCAATCCACTTATAATGTTGTTCTGCTAAAATGGTCGTTGGAGCCATAAACGCTGCCTGCATGCCATTTTCAACCACATTTAACATAGCAAAAAGCGCTACTACAGTTTTTCCACTGCCAACGTCACCTTGCAGCAAGTTCATCATACGATATTTAGATTTTTGCTTTTCTGAAATTTCTTCTATTGCTTTAATTTGATCATCTGTTAACTGGAACGATAATTCACTTAGGACTTTTTTTGCGTATTTATTAGATATTATAAACTCTCGACTTCTTTCCTTAATATTACCTTTTCTTGTTAATTTCAGTGCAAGCTGGTATGCAAGCAATTCATCATAAGCGAGTCTTTTCCTACATTTTTCCACTTCATCTAATGAGTGTGGTTTATGCAACCTGATAATACTTTCTTTCCAACTGAACCAGTCTTCTTGTTTATCATCTAACCATTCTGGCAGGTCAGGTAAATTTTCAAGACAAGCATGTATTATGTTCCTAATACTCTTATTAGTAATACCGCGACTTAATTGATATATTGGTTCTATGCACGCAATTTCTTTAAATTGATCGAGATTAAATGATACATGGTCGGGATGGGTAATCTGTAGTCGATCAATGAACTCTTCAAGTTTACCACTTATTATTAATGTAGAATCAGGGGGAAATGTTTTATACAGATACTTAACTGAATAATTAAAAAAAACAATAAATACATATTTATTTTCGCTTTCAACAACTACTTTATATGGCCTTCCTCTTGCAGTAGGAGGCTGATGCTCACAAACCTTTGCAATAAAAGTTGTAAATTCCCCTACCTTAGCATCTACCAAGGATTTTCTTCTATCTATATAGCTGATTGGCTTATAAAATAACAAGTCAATTACCCTAATTCCACCACAAAGCCTAGTTAACACTGTAGCATGAAATTTAGATATATTTGTTAAATTGGCGCTAAGAGTAGCTTTGCACATAAACTCCTTTATTTTTTTGTTATCTAAAAACTTCGCTCATTTTTTTACTTTTAAGATATACTAATATACTCACTATTGCTGCTGGAGTAATGCCCTGTATTTGCTTTGCAACTCCTATCGTAGGAGGTTTGGTTGTTTGCAGTTTTTCTATTACTTCACTTGATAAGCCTTTAATTTGTGAATAATCAAAATCTAGAGGAATACGAGTATTGATTTCATCCTGTAAAAACTTCATATCTGCTTCTTGCCTTATTAAGTAAGGTCTATATTTGGCTTCAATCTCAATGATTTCACGCAACTCACCTTGAATTATACTCAATTCTGGCCATATTTTTCCTAGCTCATCTAAGTTTATATTCGGGTAACTGAGTAAATCCAGTGCTGTTTTTTTTATTCCGTCATAAGATATCTTAATGCCGTAAGATGCAAGTTTCTCCGGAGTAATGGTTAAACTCTCTAACTTTTCTTCAAGTTGTTCAAGAGAATTAAGTTTATCCTTCAGGATAGAATATCTCTCATATGAGACAAGAGAAATATCGTAACCTTTTTGTGTTAATCTTCTATCAGCATTATCCGATCTGATCGACAGTCTGTATTCTGCACGCGATGTGAATAATCTGTATGGTTCTGTAACTCCTTTAGTAACTAAATCATCTATCATTACCCCAATATACGAGTCAGTGCGATGAAGAATAAAACTATCCTGTTTGCCAGACGCAGATAACGCCGCATTAATCCCCGCTATAATTCCCTGCCCTGCTGCTTCCTCATATCCAGTAGTGCCATTAATTTGTCCGGCAAAATAAAGGCCTTTGACCTTTTTAGTTTCAAGTGTGTGGGACAATTCCCTTGGATCAATGTAATTATACTCAACTGCATAGCCAGGCCTTAATATTTCTGCATTCTCAAGTCCTTTTATACTTTTTATCATTTCATGCTGCACTTCAATGGGTAATGAATTTGAAATTCCATTCGGGTACACAGTATTATCATTAAGTCCTTCTGGTTCTAAAAATATTTGATGTCTATTTTTTTCCGCAAATTTTTTGACTTTAACCTCGATTGAAGGACAGTATCGCGGTGCTATAACATCATCTAGATATGAAGAAGCTGACCTGTGAAGATTCTCCTGAATTATTCTATGAGTGTTCTCATTAGTATGAGTAATAAAGCATGAAATTTGGGGCTGAGTAATTTTTTTTGTTAAGTATGAAAATGGAATTGGCGGATTATCACCCAATTGCTCATCCAACACTGACCAATTGATAGTACTGTGACTCAACCTTGGTGGAGTGCCAGTACGCAATCTACCTAGTTGAAAATTGTACTTTTTCAATGTATCAGCAAGCTTTATTGCAGGTTTATCTCCCATTCTTCCAGCCGGAGTTGTTTTTTCTCCTATATGAATTATACCCTGCAAAAAAGTTCCGGTAGTGAGCACTACTTTGCCTGTGAATATGTGTTTCCCAGAGCTTGTGACCACTGCTTTTATATAGAATCCTTCTCCACTTTCTATAAGAAAATCATCAACAGATTCTTCTCTAACTGTAAGATTACTATAATTCAAAATAATCTCTTGTATTGCTTGCTTGTATAACTTGCGGTCTGCTTGGGCTCGTGGTCCCCATACTGCAGCACCCTTACTTTTATTCAATATAATAGAATGTATACTTGCTTGATCAATAGCTCGACCCATTATCCCATCAAGAGCATCAACTTCTCTCACAACCACACCTTTTGCAACTCCTCCAATTGCTGGATTACATGACATTTCTCCGATAGTTGAGATCTTATGAGTGATAAGCAAAGTCTTAGCACCAAGACGTGCAGAAGCTGCAGCCGCTTCACATCCTGCGTGCCCACCACCTACTACAACTATATCATAATAACTCATATATCACATAAATAATTATATTAATGTAAAGAAAATTATTGAAAATTACAATAGACCTCTCTTTCGAAACAGGGCTACCTCACGAAAAAACTGAGAAAGGATCTGTGTATGGTTCCAGAAACTTTTTACTTCTTCTGCAGTTGGTATAATAGACATACTGTAATTGCTGTTGAGAGAGTATGAAGCAATAGGAATAGAAAGTGGACAACTTTCAATACCAATGTGTAAAGAATTAAGAAGTTTTGGGTTATCAGTAATTTGTGTAGATGCGAGGCATATGGCAGCAGCATTGTCTGCGAGGATCAATAAAAACGATAAAAATGATGCAAGTGGTATAGCACAAATGATGAGAGTTGGGCTATATAAAGAGGTATTAGTAAAATCAGATGAATCTTGTCAAATAAAAATAGCACTTGGAAGCAGAAGACAGTTAATATGCAGTAAACAGCAGATTATAGGAACAATAAGAGGATTACTGAAGATATATGGGATAAAAAGGGTCAAAATTTAAATGCTTGTCTTTAGGTGTATAGTCCCAGAGTATGATGGAAGTATAAATAAATCAGGAAATTTTGTCCACTGATCACATATGAACTCATAAGGTGTGAGACCCTTAAGAGTTTTTAGGTGTACAGTCCCAGAGAGTGATGGTATAATAAAATATGAGAAAAAAAATACCATCACTCTCTGGGACTGTACACCTAGTTGAAAAGAAAAATTTTCGAAGCATTAGTTGGTTGTCATAAGGTCTAGAGGCATTGGAAAATTGCATCTGACTTTTTAGGTCACTAACTTCATGATTTGTTTCATCCAACATTCAATCTTTAATGGTAGCTGCATAAAAGCTGTAATTTAAATGGCTCTCTTTTCAAACTTTTGCATCTTTGAATATATTCTATTTTCATTTTTAAGTAAAATCGATAATAACTCGGTTTCTTATTTTCACACACGCAAATAAAAATAAGACTTGTTTTCATTTTTTGACTTTTTTGAAAATAACATACATACTATGGATATCATAGAAAGAATGACTATCACTCTTCACTTTTTGAAAAGTTTAATGAAGGCAAGAATGAAGGCATGCAAATTGGTGAAAAACGGGGCAGAAAAGAGAGAGAAATTGAAGTAGCAAAGGCAATGCTTGCTGATAATGTGGACGTTAACACCATTGCTAAATTTACTGGATTATGTGTAGATGAAATCAAGAAACTTCAAGATTAAAGCAGCTTCTTTTTTTTATCCCTCTTTTTCCACACATAGGTATGATAAAAATACTTGTTTATCTGCATGTTATCGGCATAATATTGTGGTAATTTAATGCAGATAAAATGCTAATATCATGCTGATAAAATTTGTACCCAACTATACAATCACCCCTAATATTGCTAGCTGCCTTATGAAAATCGAGGCGATTAAAGAGAGAGTTTTACTTTTACCGTTAACACCAACTGTATTGACATCACTTCGGGAGAGCGCACGCCTTTATACAACGCACTATTCAACCATGATTGAAGGGAACCGTTTAAAGCCAAAACAAATTGAACAAGTTTTAAAGCATGGAGACAACTTTTCAAGATATAAAAGAGACGAGAATGAAGTTAAAGGCTACTATGCTGCTTTGACTCAAGTTGAGCAATGGGCAGCAAGAGGGACACCTATTACTGAGAAAATAGTTCAAACACTTCACACTTTAGTTATGTCAAACGGAAGGTCTAAAATAAAGCCTACACCATATCGTGATGGACAAAATGTTATATGCGATAGTATCACACGTAAAATTGTTTATATGCCACCAGAAGCAAAAGATGTACCAGGACTAATGAAAGGTATGATAAACTGGGTTAATGAAAGTAAAGAAATTCCCTGTCCTATTATTGCTGGTATTGCCCATTACCAATTTGCAACAATTCATCCTTACTATGATGGAAACGGACGTACTGCAAGGTTGTTAACTACTTTGATTTTGTATCTTGGTGAGTATGATCTTAAAGGTATTTACTCGTTAGAGGAATACTACGCTAAAAATTTAGGGACATATTATGAAGCTATTAGCATTGGTCCATCTCATAATTATTACATGGGGCGAGTTGAAGCGGATATTACTAAATGGTTAGACTATTTTTTAGAAGGTATGGTTATTTCGTTTGATAATATTTTAAAATTTATGAATGAAGCAAAAAATCAAGGACTACCAGACCAAATGAATTTAATCAGAGAACTTGACCCAAAGCAACGTAAAGTTCTTGAGCTATTTCAAAAGTTTAACGTTATTACAGCTAACCAAGTCGGAGAGTTATTTGGCTTTAAGTCCCGTACAAGTGCGCAGCTTTGTAAGCGTTGGGTAGAATTTGGCTTTTTTGAAATTGTAGATCATTCAAACAAGGGAAGAAAATATAAACTTAGTAAACAGTATGAAGATTTGCTTTTAAAATGATATTTAGCATAAAGCGTTCATTTTCCACTTTGATAAGTTGGTTGAAGTTAGTATGGAAGTAAAAAAAAGTTTAACTGTGCATTGAAATTACAAAACCCAAAATGCGCATCCTTATAATTGTATAGCATATCGTCAAGACTTTTTTCAACAAATTACTTTGATTACCACAGTAAAAGGGTTAATACGGTAACCATAATCTTTACGTGATGACCCAGGCCAACCAACTGTTTGAATCACATCATTACGCCCAATATTTAATCCTAACCTTTTTGCTAGAGTAGTCTTTATTGTTCTTTGGATTGTGTTTAGTGGCTTTCTGATGTGGTGTTCTGGATCTGCTTCTGTAGACCCCCTGCGAAACAACATAAAGAGAGTTGCTGATAAAATGGTAAGGAACCCCAACCCGAAAGCTCCGTGCCTTAGGTTCACAATACCAGCAATAATATTGAACCTCATGTTGTATTTCTTCTGAAAATTGCGGTAAACATTTGATATAATTTTGAATATTTTGATCTCGCGAATTTTATTTTCCACTTGCATCCTCCAGCTTTCTATTATGCTCCTTTTGTTCTGACGTTAGCGGTTTTTTCCTATATTTTTTGTATGGAATCACCACATTTTTCTGCAGTTTTTGCCATCCTTAGACCCCCTGCAAAACGAGGAAAAAAGTAGAAAAACAAAAAAAAGCGTATAAAATGAGAGTTTTAGTGAGAGAAAATGGCAATAAATTATGCAAAAGTGGCAAAAACCCCTTATATTTTCAGACAATTAACGGGTCTAAAAACAGAAGAATTTGAAAAAATCGTGGAAAAAGTGAGGCCGGAGTG
>NZ_JACVWV010000043.1 GCF_014534705.1 Wolbachia endosymbiont of Pentalonia nigronervosa
TTACTACCGTTCCTCGCCCTGATATTGAAAATACATCTTCTACAGGCATCAAAAACGGCAATTCTACCGGCCTTGGCGGTACCGCTACATATTCATCTAATTTCTCCATTAACTTCTCTATCGATTTCTTTCCATATTCACTATCTTCATCTTCCAACGCTTTCAGCGCAGAACCCACCACTACCGGCACATCATCTCCAGGAAAACCATATTTCGTGAGCAATTCCCTCACTTCCATTTCCACCAAATCTATCATGTCAGGATCAGCCACATCGGCCTTATTTATATACACCACTATATATCCAACCCCTACTTGCTTTGCGAGCAGGATATGTTCTCTCGTTTGTGGCATCGGACCATCAACCCCCGATACCACCAATATTGCAGCATCCATCTGTGCCGCTCCCACTATCATATTCTTTACATAATCCGCGTGTCCAGGACAGTCCACATGTGCATAATGTCTAGTCTCTGTTTGGTATTCAACATGCGCTGTTGCTATCGTTATTCCTCTTTTTCTTTCCTCTGGCGCTTTATCTATTTGGTCATATGCTACAAAATTTCCATAATGCTTTGTTATCGCTGCCGTTAATGTCGTTTTTCCATGATCCACATGCCCTATCGTTCCTACATTTACGTGCGGCTTGCCAAATGCTTCTACTACTGTTGTCATAACTATTACCCCTAATTATATTTTAACTTTAACTCATCAACCACATACTGTGGCACTTGTTCATAACAAGAAAAGTGCATACTATATTGCGCCCTTCCTTGAGATATAGAACGCAAAACATTTATATAACCAAACATACTTGCAAGAGGCACTAAAGCCAAGATTATAGTGCTATTATTGCGCGCTTCCATACTTGAAACTTGTCCTCTTCTACTATTTACATCACCCATAATATCACCCATGTACTCTTCAGGAGTAATAATTTCAACTTTCATTATAGGCTCTAACATTTTAGGAGCAGCTTTGTTTGCCATTTCCTTAAATGCACCTTTTGCAGCAAGTTCAAAAGCCAAAGGGCTTGAATCAACTTCATGAAATGCTCCATCAAGAAGGGTAGCTTTAAAATCAATCACTGGAAAACCAGAAATAATACCACCTTCTTTTATCAGCTCTAAACCATTTTGTACACCAGGAATATATTCCTTTGGAATAGCACCACCTACAATTTTGCTCTCAAATTGAAACCCTGAACCAGGCTCAAGCGGCTCAAATTTTATTTTAACCTTAGCAAATTGACCAGCACCACCGGATTGCTTCTTATGAACATAATCAATTTCAACGGACTTAGTTATAGTTTCACGATATGCAACCTGTGGAGCACCAACGTTAACACCAACATTAAACTCACGCTTTACTCTATCAGTAATAATTTCAAGATGCAATTCACCCATACCTTTCAATATAGTTTGACCGCTTTCCGCATTTACTGACATGCTTAAAGAAGGATCTTCAGCGACCAACCTATTTAAAGCCATTCCCAGCTTTTCTTGATCTGAAGTAGTTTTAGGCTCCACAGCAATCTCAATAACAGGCTCTGGGGATTCTATACGCTCTAGTAATATAGGAGAATTGGGCAAGCATAGAGTATCACCAGTAATCGTTCTCTTTAATCCAACCAAAGCAACTATATCTCCCACTTTAGCTTCAGTGATATCTTCTCTATTATTTGCATGCATAAGCAACATTCTACCAATTGTTTCGGTTTCATTCTTTGCTGCATTTAAAACAGTAGATTTAGACTTCAATTTACCAGAATAAATGCGAATAAATGTCAAGCTACCTACAAATTTATCCGTCATAACTTTGAACGCAAGAGCGGCAAATTTTTCTTTTTCTGAAGGTTTTATTTCAATTTTCTTTTCCAAATCTTTCGGATCAGTTCCAGTAATCGTATCGACATCAATAGGAGAGGGTAAAAAATCAACTACAGCATCTAGGAGAGGCTGTACGCCCTTATTCTTAAAAGCCGACCCACATAACACAGGAACAAATTTACCTTTAATAGCCCCAATTCTTATACATTTTTTTAACAAATCAACTGGAATATCATTATTTTCAAAGTAAATATTCATTACTTCATCATCCATTTCTGCTGCAGCTTCTAATAAAAGATGTCGATATTCTTTAGCCTTATCAAGCAAGTCGGATGGGATATCTTCATAAGAAAATTTAGCTCCAAGTGATTCTTCTTGCCATATAATAGCCTTCATAGTTACAAGATCCACTATACCCTTAAAGTCCTTCTCACTTCCTATTGGTAATTGAGTTACTAAAGGTACTGCACCTAACTTTACTTTTATCATGTCAACACATCGATAAAAGTCAGCACCTATTCTATCCATTTTATTCACAAAACAGATACGAGGAACGTTATATTTATCAGCTTGACGCCAAACAGTTTCAGATTGAGGCTCCACTCCTGCAACTCCATCAAAAACAGCTACTGCACCATCTAAAACTCTCAAAGATCTTTCAACTTCAATAGTGAAATCAACGTGACCAGGAGTATCTATAATATTAATTCTATGATCATCCCAAAAACATGTTGTTGCAGCAGATGTAATTGTAATACCACGCTCTTTTTCTTGCTCCATCCAATCCATAGAGGCAGCGCCATCATGCACTTCACCAATTCTATTTTCCTTACCAGTATAAAATAAAATGCGCTCTGTTGTGGTAGTTTTACCAGCATCTATATGAGCCATTATCCCTATATTTCTGTATTTAGATATTTCAACTTCCATATTGTAATCAATCCGCTAACATTAAAAACGAAGGTGAGAAAATGCTTTATTGGCCTCAGCCATTTTATATTTTTCTTCACACATTTTAAACGCGCCACCACGTTTATTATATGCATCCAGTATCTCAGAGTGCAAACAATCAGCAGAAGTTTTTTTGCCCTTTTTTCGCATGGCAGAAGCTGACCTAACAATCCATCTCAATGCTAAAGAAACAGCTCTATCTTTTCGAACTTCCACAGGTACTTGATAAGTTGCACCACCTATACGCTTAGAACGCACTTCTATAGAAGGTGTAACATTTTCTACTGCCGTTTCAAAAATTGACAACCCATTTTCGCCTGTTTTCTTTTCAGCTAATGATAAAGCGCCATAAACAATTTTTTCTGCTATAGATTTCTTACCAGACTTCATAATTGTATTGACGAAACGCATCAATAGAACACTACTATAACGTGAATCAGGATTAATCTTTCTTTTTTTTGCTTTATTGCGACGAGCCATAATTTTAACCAGATTTCTTTACACCGTATTTCGAGCGAGCTTTCTTACGATTCTGCACACCACGCAAATCAAGAGCACCTCTTATTATATGATAACGTACACCAGGCAAATCTTTAACTCGCCCACCACGTATCAAAACAACTGAGTGTTCTTGCAAATTATGACCTTCACCAGGTATATATGCTGTTACTTCACCATAACCACTAACTCTTACCCTAGCTACTTTACGCAATGCCGAATTAGGCTTTCTAGGAGTTGTAGTATATACCTTAGTACAAACACCCCTACGCTGAGGATTGCTTTGCCCAAGAGCTGGCATTTTCTTTTTACGTACTAATTTTGATCTACCCTTGCGTACTAATTGATTTATTGTAGGCATATATAAACTCAAACTCATTAAATAACTAAGTTTCTATTTATAAAATAATAAACCTAAATAGTCAATATAAAAATGAGCTTTTTAGAAAATATTAAAAACCTTGTTTTTTAGCTATAAATCAGCATGGCTTTAAATAGAGTACCCATATTCTCAGTTAGCCTTAAAAATTCATTAAAGATCTTGTTTTTCTGCATATTATTTGCATTTTTCATTAAATTTTGCACCCTTTCTTTTATGCCAAATAAATATAAAATTTCTCTTTGAGTTAAAATTTCACAATTTGCATATTGCAATGAATGTTTTAATGCTTGAAAATTCACAAGTGCAGTAATATCACTACTACCAACATCTTCGAGAAAATTGGAGTAATTGTGTTGCTTTATTGATTGCAGGGTGCTTTTATAGGAAGGGTATATATAACCATAATCTATGATCAAAGCAGCACCTTTATTTTTATATATTTTTTCTTCGATCCTACTCAGTATCTCAATTCCTAATGGAGATACTTCCATCACTGCACCGTCAAAAAATTTTCCATTCAAATTTTCGCAGCCCATCATTACTTTAACTGCATTGTAAAAATCTATCGTTTCAGCTTGTACGATCTTAAAACTACTATCATCTTGTTTTGCTATTCTGTTTTCATACCATTGTCCCTTATTGTAGGTAAATTGGTTAATTGGCAGAGCATCAAAAAACTCGTTTGCTATAAATATGGTTGGTTGTTCTGGTAAATTGTCGATGCCATCATGCCATTCAATATTTAAATCCTTTAAAATTTGCTCCTGTATGCTGCGTAAAATAGGACTAACTTCGATCAAGTGAAGTGACATTGAATGACAAAAATTATTGTACTTTTTAGTGACTCTTGTTATATCGCGAACTAGACTTCCCTTACCAGGCCCAAGCTCAACCAAAGAAAATTTTTCTGGTTTGCCTAGCTTCTCCCACGCATGCATCACCCATATTGCTACTATCTCACCAAATAATTGGCTAATTTCAGGGGCAGTGACAAAATCACCATTTTTACCAAACGGTACTTTATTCATGTAATAGCCATATTTTTTGTGGTATAAGGCAGCATCCATAAAAGCACTTATTGATATTGACCCTTTGTTTCTGTCGATTAGTTCATGTATATAAGTGAGCATATTATTAATAAAAGTTTAACAATAGTATGTCATATTATTAAGATAGTAGAAGTGTATGTGTATATATGATATAAAAAGAGTTCAAACTACAGTGCTTTAGTTATGGACGATTATAAACCAGATGATACCAACTATATTGCTCTTGCATCTCAAGATGATGATAAACTAGAAGAAATTGCTAGCTTTATAGAAAATAAGGTTATAAGTGCTGATGGTTTAACCTTAGCAGAGGTGTTTCAAGTATTAGTGCAAATGCTAAATGGTGATTTAGAGCTAGTTAAGAAAGTGTTGTTATATGCAAACATGATGGTGAAGCATGGAATGAAAATACCACAAGAATCACGATTAACTAAATCTGACGTTCGTCGAGCTTTGCAAAACAAAAAGGGTACAGCTAAGTCTGACTTTGTCGAAAGTCCGCCTGTCTTACCTAATGCAAAGTCAATTACAAAAAAAGGTAGAGGTGTTTAAAGATGGCTGAATCTATAAGAAAATTTACTGTGGAATGCGATTTTAAGGGTCAAAGTTCACCTTTTGCAATATATATAGGAAGTCCAAAAAGTGATACTCACCCGATCCATCATCAAGATTCTTGGCTTGCAAAGGAGCGTGGAGGAAATATTCCTAATAAAATCAAAGAAAGTTTGCAAAGGTTGCATACGTTATCTCAAGAAAATGGTATCTCTTTTTCAGAGTTATGTGCATATGCTATTACTGTAGTGAGCAATAACGATAAACAAAGTGGTGACAAGCAAGGTGATGATAAGCAGTAACTTTAATTTCTTAGCATTTCGTTTATAGAGACTTTTGATCTAGTTTTTTCATCTGCTTTTTTCACTATAACCACACAGTAAGTTGAGATATTGTTCTTAGATTGTATAGATCCCGGTACTACTACAGAATACGGTGGCACTTCACCGTAAAATGTTTTGCCGGTTTCTCTATCAATAATTTTTGTTGATGCTGCAATGAATACTCCCATGCCTAAAACTGATCCTTCTCTCACGATAACACCTTCGGCTACTTCACTTCGTGCTCCAATAAAGCAGTTATCTTCTATAATAACTGGAGAATTTTGAATAGGTTCAAGCACGCCACCTATGCCTACTCCTCCAGAAATGTGGCAATTTTTTCCTATTTGTGCACAACTTCCAATTGTTGACCAGGTATCTATCGTAGTTCCTGAGTCAACATATGCGCCAACATTGATAAAACTTGGCATTAAAACAACATTTGCTCCTATATACGCAGATTTGCGCACAAAACATCCAGGCACTACTCTAATTTTTGATTCACGAAAATTTTCTTCACTCCAGCCATCAAATTTGTTATTGATCTTATCAAAACAACCATGACCGAGCATTTTACTTTCTTCAATAAGAAAATAAAGCAATATTGCCTGCTTTATCCATTCGTGTGTTATCCATCTTCCATCAGACATTTTTTCTGCCACTCTAATTTTGCCACTGTCTAATAGTTCGATTACGTCTTGGATTATTACTTTTGCTGATTTTTTTAAATTATTAAAATTGTCTTTACTCTCCCAGATGTTTTCTATACCACATTGTATTGTTTTTAGTTGCAAGCTTTTCATTATATTGATATTAAACTGACACGGGTCATTATTAACTATATATCAATGCTATGAAAATACAATGTAAGAACTGTGCTAAAATTTATTTAGTATCTATAGATCAAATTGGTAAATCCGGAAGGAAAGTAAAATGTACAAGCTGTAATTATGTGTGGTATGAGTATCCACCAAATGAACTGCCCTCTGCTGGTACACAAGCAAAAAAAGGTAACTTTTTAGCTTTTACTACCTTTGCTTGCGTTACATTTATGGCATTATGTTTTGTAATAGTTAGCCCAGGTGAAGTGAAGAGGGTATACAATACGTACAAAGATTCAATCAGTTATAAACTGTCAGGGTATAAAAAAGAGCAAGCAAACAATTCATATACAAGAAAGTTTGCTACAACAAATGAGCTGCATCAAGATTATTTATTCTTGTCCCATTTAAAGAGTAGTTAAATACTCCCTACTTCCCGGCTTACTGACTGGTAATTGTTTTAGTTCATCCGGGAGTTCTGCTTCACTGTAGTCTTTGACATTCAATTCAATAAGAGGGATGACGGGAAAAGGTAACTTTGTGTCGCTTTTTCTTTTGATGAGTGCAGCTTCAGCAATAACTTGCCCACCACAATTCTTTATGCACTCTACAGCTTCAAGTGAAGATTTACCCGTAGTGATTACATCTTCAACCAATAATATCTTATCACCTTTTTTAATTTCAAATCCACGACGTAGCTCAAATTGACCATGAACACGCTCACAAAACATTGTTCTTACCCCAAGCTGCCGACCGATTTCATAACCCACAATTATTCCACCAATTGCAGGAGATAATATCAAATCCACAGGGCTATCCAATTCCTTTTTTATTTTATCTACTAATGCTGCACAGATCTTCATTGCTCTGTCAGGGTTTTCAAAAATTTTAGCACACTGTATGTATGTATCACTGTGTAATCCTGATGATAATACAAAGTGTCCACGCAAAATAGCTTTACTTTCTTTAAATTCTTTTATTATTGGGTCGTTTTCATTCAATATCATTTTTATTTTCACCATTATATTCTTTATTAATCACCTGAGTAATGCAAACATCAGACCAAACATTTATTGCCGTTTCAAACATATCTATTATTGTATAAATCGGCAGGATAAGGCCCATAACGTGTAAGGGAATATTCATTGATACTAAATAGCTAGTAGCCATAAAGTAGCATCCCATTGGCACTCCGGCGTTGCCAATTGCCGCACCAGTTGCTAGAAAGATCCAGATAAACATTTCACTTAAGGAAAAGGTATATCCGTTTACTTCTGCAACAAATATTACTGTAATTAATATAAAAGCAGCACAGGCATTCATATTGATCGTCGTGCATATTGGTAAAGTAAAGGACGATAATTTCTTTGGCACATTCAAATTATTCTGTACGCAATTTATGGTTGTCGGTAATGTTGCACTGGATGATTTTGAGAAAAATGCAAGCGTTAATGCTGGTATAACTCCTTTAAACGTCTGCATTGGTGATATCCCTTTATACCACATAAGTAGCGGTAAAATTAAAAACGCTTGAATAAAATTTGCAGACATTATGCAAGCAAAATACCACAAGAGGCTATAGAATTCGTTATCACCTTTTAATTCATGTAAAAAGCATGTGATGAAAGACCAAACTGCAAGAGGAATAAATTTTAATAATATTTGAGCAATTTTAAGTAGCATATCAAAAAGTGCGGAGAACACTAGATGCAATATATCTTGTTTTTCTTTGGTCAGAGAGATAATAGCACCACCCATTAAAAAGGCTATCAATATGCTGCCGATAATATTATTTTCAAGAAAAACCTGAACAAAATTGGAAGGAACAAGAGATTTTAAATATGAGAAATAACTGTGATTATTGCTATTTACACTCTCTATTGTATTGCTTACGAAATGTTTTCTTGCTGGGTCTATTAACAGATAAAGTGACAATGCAACAACTGCAGCAGCAATTGTTGTTAGCAGGGTATAAAATAATATTTTCTTAATTAAGTTCTTTATTTCAATGGAATCCTTTAGCCCTGAAAGGGTAGATACTATAGACAAAAAAACCAGAGGCAAACTGATCAGCTTTAATAAACTGATGAACACATCACTCAGTAGCTTTGCTATCTCAAATATAACTTCATTATTTAAGTAATAAGCAACTACTGCAAACAGTATAGAAAAGAGTATTGCAAACTTATGCATTGGAAATAAAATTTCAAAGTGACATTGTACAATCAGTAGCGCATTTAGTCTACTTTACAAATCAATATAAAATCATAATACTTTATAATTAATTTAATATTAACGAGAGGTAGTATGACTAAAGAAATAATTTCAGTATTTGGGCCAATAGCTGCAACATGAGCTCTCATTGGTTTTGGTTTGAGCTTTACAGCTTTATCACCTTTAGTTATTGGTGGTGTTATTGGTTTTTCGTCTATGGTAGCGTGTGCAGCAACAGTTTTTATATTAGAATCTTTGGGTATAATACGTAAGCACAAAGAAGCTCCAAAATTAAAGCAAACCATAGGCATGATCATTCTTCCTATTATCACTACTGCTGTTGGTGTTGTTCTTGGTGCTGCTGTAAATCCTGCCATAATGTTAAATATGTGGACAGCTGCTTTAGCTGGTGCAGCAATAGGAATGCTAGGAATAATGTTATCCGGGCTTGCAGCAGTGGATATCATTGAACCTGTAGTTGAAAAAGTGACACAATGCTTTTCAAATGAAGCATATATTTAATCAGTAGAGTACTTAATCTACTTTGAGTAATAACTTTACAAGTTAGTATAAGATTGTAATATTTAGTTATTAATTTAATATTAAGAGGGAAGTATGGGTAAAAAAATTTTAGAAATTGTAGAAGATATTTCTTTAGAAGGAGCTATAGCAGGATCTATCATAGGTTTTGGCTTAAGTTTTACAACCCTATCACCTTTAGTCATTGGTGGTATTATTGGTTGTTCATTTTGGGCGGGGTTGGCAGTTGTTGCGGTAGTTGTAGGGTGTGTATTATATATAAAGGATAAGAAAGCACCGAGTAATTGCGGTCAGGTAATAATGGGCGCTAGTAAACTGATAATTACTGCTTCAGTAGTGGGTGTTGCCCTTGGTGCTGTTGCACACTCTCTGTTTCCTGGTGTAATGTTAAGCACATGGCCGGCTATTTTAGTTGGCGCAGTTATAGGAGTAACTGGAACGGTGTCAGCTGCACTTGTAAAAGATTATATTATTGATCCTATAGTTGAAAAAGTGACACAATGCTTTTCAAAGGAAGCATATATTTAATTAGTAGAATACTTAATCTACTTTGAGTAATAACTTTACAAATCAATATAAAACGATAATACTTTATAATTAATTTTATATTAAGAGGTAAGTATGAATAAAGAAGAATTAAAATTTTTGGGAAAGGAGCTGCAATAGAGATATTGTGAGTTCATATGTGATCAATGGACAAAATCTCCAGAATTGCTGGGAGTGTTAAATAAACTGTGTCAAACCGAAAAATGATATATTAATGATATAAAAAATGGAGGTTTAACAAATGAAAGAAAAAAGAGCAAACAACTATGTTGGATTAGTAAACTATCAAGAATTAGAGACAAATATCCTGTCATCTATAAGAGAAGGTAAACCACTAACCGGAAGAGAAGGAGCACTGACACCTTT
>NZ_JACVWV010000044.1 GCF_014534705.1 Wolbachia endosymbiont of Pentalonia nigronervosa
TCCTTTTTTATGCTAATTTTTTTTGCCAACAATGGCTCCATTTTCTTCAGTAATCGGCAGATATTTGAGTTGTGCAAGTTAAACAAAAATCCCAAAAATGGATGTGTTATGTACGTTCTATAATAAATGAGAACGCATAATATTTTGTCTTCTAGTGTTTCAACGTGCGATTTTCTTCCGTGACATTTCTTTTTTGCCTACATTTTTTCCCACTCCGGCCTCACTTTTTCCACGATTTTTTCAAATTCTTCTGTTTTTAGACCTGTTATATCTCGAAAATTTCTTGGATGCTTCCTTAGATTATTGTAACTTAAGCTCATTTTATCTCCCTTTTACTTTATTTGATATAGCTTTTATCACATTTTCTTCATCTTGTTACCATGATTTGCAGCAGGTCTTTCTTTGTTGTTTTTTGCTACTGCCGTCAGAAATAGGTTTTAAAAATTATTTTACTTGTATTTACTTTACATAGGGATTTTTGTTCTTTTTGAGAATTAATCTCACAGGTACACCGTTAGTAAAGAAATTTTTTCTAAGATTATTTATTAAATAACGTTTGTAGCTTTCATCAATATTTTCAGGTACATTGCACACTAAAGAAAAAGCGGGAGGATTAGTGCCAATTTGAGCAATGTATTTCATTTTCACTGCTCTACCTTTTACAATTGGATGAGGATGTGTCTCTAAAGCAGAGATAAGCCATTTATTAAGTTTTGCAGTGCTAATCTTGTTATTTAGAGATTCATTGATTTCAAGACATTGATCTATGACATCTCTACAGCGCATGTCTTTCAATGCAGAAGTTGTTATGGTTGGCACTTCTAGAAATAGCCGAGTTATTTCCTGCTGTTTTATGAACTTGATTAATTTACTTCTATCATCTTTATTGATTAAGTCCCACTTATTTAAAACAACAACAATGCCTTTGCCTTCTTTGATTGCAATTTCTCCAACAGATAAATCCTGCTGCTCAACACCAAACAGAGAATCAAGCATCAAAATCACAACGTGAGAACGCTTTATTGATTCGATGCTTTTTTCGATAAATTTTGATTCTAAGTCATCTGTTTTTTTGCGAATTCCTGCAGTATCGATAAGAGTAATTAGCTCACCATGGTGATCATATAATGTATCTATGGAATCACGGGTGGTGCCAGCTTCTGAACTTGTGATTACTCTATTTTCTGTGAGTAGGCTATTTAAAAAAGTTGATTTTCCAACGTTTGGACGGCCGATTATTGCGATTCTTAATTTACTAGATTCATGGTCATTTAAATTATCATCTTTATTTAAGCCTGTGATAACGTTAGCCAGTGCATCATAAAGATCGGCCATACCTAGATTGTGTTCAGCAGAAATATATACCAGATCAGCAAAATTAAAGAATTGTAAATAATCGATACTTTCTGATCTATGACTTTCACATTTGTTGGCGATAAGTATCACAGGTTTGTCCGTTTTTCTCTTTAACCATTTGGCGAATTCTTTGTTTTGATCGTTTTGTATTTTTGCATCAATAAGAAATAAAATTATATCTGAACGAGATAAGGAAAATTCTATTTGTTCAATGACTTGCAGTGAAAAATTAGTTTGATCATTCCATCCACCGGTATCTACTACCTTAAATTCTAAGTCGCTAATTCTGCCTATTCCCTCTCTTCTATCTCTCGTTACTCCTGGAATGTTGCTTACCACAGCTGCTTTTTTTCTTACTAATCTATTGAAAAGAGTTGACTTGCCAGCATTTGGCAGGCCGACTATGGCAATTTCTAGCATGGGATACCTTAAAGATAAAGTATATACGGTGTTGTGTTGTGATCAATCGACATCTTGATTTTTTTTAATTTTTTATTTATAATTCATAAATTAGAATATTTAGAGAGTATTGTGCCACCTAGTAACACACAAAAAGATTCTTATCTTAGGATATCTGATGCTCCTGTAGATGCAACTATTGTTAATAATAAACCTGTTGCTGGAAAGCCTCATGTAAGTACACTTAGTAATGATCAATATTATCATTATAATATTGCAAGCGGTAATATTGCAAAATACAACTCAGTTAAAAATTCAAAAATTCTTCAAAACAAGACAACAATAGCACTAGCTTTGTACAATCATCCAGATTCTGATACAATAGTATGCACAGATAAGCAAGGGTCAGAGAAAACAAATGATATACAATTCAAACTTAAGAGTCTTGAATTTGATGAAAATGGTTATATAGCAATAATTGAGAATGGCAGTCAAATTATAACGATTACAGGTAAAACTGTTTTCGTAGTTACTTCGGACTTCATGAACTCTGAAATAAAGAGAGCACCAGATACAAGAATTGGTGTAAATAGTGGCATTCTTGGATATAAAGATGGTGATCAAGCAATAAGATTTAATGTTATGGTGATGCTTGATGCAGAAAATGGTATAGATAGCTTGTTTCAAGCTGCGGGTAATTGTAATGTATTAGTTTCCAAGATATTCAGTACTGCAAGAGAACGTGGAACTTCTGCTGTATATCCAATAGGGAGTAAACAAAAGGACTACATACAGTTTGTTGTAAGTGAAAATACTCTTCAAATAGTGTTGAGAAAAAAAAATGCTTTTATAGGAGCAATTCATAATGCTGTGGTAGAAGTATTAGGGAAAGTCTATGGAGAAGAAGTAGAAGTCAATAGAGAAAAAGTCTGGAAACTTAACTTAACACAAAAAGACACTTTTATGAGTGGAGCAGCTTTAAATAAAGCTCGAGGTGTTGTTAGAAATACAGCTAGAATTGAAGTGTTAGCAAGAGACCCGTTAGAAGCAAAAGCTGAACAGCCAGAAAGTGAAAAAGTAAGGCGTCGGGAGTATTTAAAAAAGAAATTTGATCATGCTGTTAATGCATTTGGTAAAGCTGGTACAAGGTCCAATCATAAAGAAGTACCAAAAGAACAGCAATTATCTATTGATTTAGGTAACAAGCCAGTGTTTGGCATTATAAGTAAAATTTTGCATTGGATAGAGAATAAATTTAAGTACTTTTTTCCACGCTATAATTTATTTCCAGAAGTTGGCAATAAGGACAGAAAAATTCCTGGGACTAAAAGTCAAGTGAAGTACTTTACTCCAGAGGAACAGGCCGAACATACCCTGGATCTTAATAAGGGAGACGGTAAGCTATATAATGCAAAAGGTGAGTTGTACGATACAACTGATAAGATAAGTAAAGGAAAAAAAGGATATGTAGCTTATGTAATCACACTCGATGGAAGGTTAATCACTCATGAACATGTGAATGTTGGTAAAAGTAACCACGCTTATCGTCATTCAACGCTTGCAGGTGGCGAACCAGTTCTATGTTCTGGTTTGATGGTTGTGAAAAATGGCAAGATAAAGTATATAGATAACAACAGTGGACATTATAAGCCGAGAAGTGCAAATTTATACAATGCAATAGAAAGGTTGAAAGTTGTATTTGCAGAAGATTCGAAAGTTGTTCATTTTGGAGGTTGGTTCGGTTTTATCAAAGAAATTCCAATTTTATGTAGAATTGTTCCAGGTAAAAAAGAATCAATAGGTGGGTTTCAGAAGAGAATGGAAAAAAAAGGAAAGAGTGGATTAACTAAAGTTGAAAAATGCTTTAAAGAAATAAGAGAATACAACAAACAATATGAACAGAAATTATTGCTTGGAAATTATAAATTACCTACAAGTGAACCTCCTAACAACCCAGCTATAACAAGTAAATTTTCTAGTAAATTAGCTAAAGAATGTCATATTGAATTTTTAAAAGAATTTGATGAACGTTCCGAAGTACAAAAAGTGACAATAGAGCATTCAATAAGAAAAATTATTGGAGCTAAATTTGGTCACAAGCCAAGAATTGAATATGCTGAAAAAAGAGTAGGCATAAATGTAATTTTTTCTCATGAAGATGATCATGAGAAATTTGTCAAACTTTTAGATTGTAAAGGATATCATTACACATCATTAACTATTCAGGAGAAAATTTTTAGTGGAGGAGATAATGCACCGAAATCCATAGTTTTTATGGATGAAAGATCTTTTAATAAATTCATAAAAAACACTTTAGAAATTGTAGGTACAGTATTAAGTGACTTAAAACCATTACCTGAAAAAAGTTGTAGTAGGACTATTTGATGGCTTCTTTTGTTTATTCAATATAAGTAGATTTTGATATCATTACCCTATAGAAGAGGTACAAGTAAAATAGTTGAGCGAGGAAATTTTGAAAGATAAAATAAAAAAAATAACAATTTCTGGAAAGGAAGTATGGCCAATTATAGAAGGCGGTAAAGGGATTGCAATTAGTGATGGTAGATCTAGTGGAGCATTTGCTGCAGCGGAAGCTGTAGGTACATTTTCTGGTGCGAATGCTAACCTCATTGATGAGAATGGTGAGATAGTGCCGTTACTATATAGAGGCAAAACAAGGCATGAAAAACACAATGAATTGATTGAATATAGTATTAAAGCTGGCATTAGTCAGGCAAAAATAGCGTCTGAAATATCGCAAGGTCGTGGAAGAATACACATGAATGTGTTGTGGGAAATGGGAGCAGCGGAGCGTGTGCTTCATGATGTATTGGAAGGAGCAAAGGGTTTAATTCATGGCATCACTTGTGGAGCGGGTATGCCATATAAGCTTGCAGAAATTGCAGCTAAATATCAGGTGTACTATTATCCAATTATCTCATCAGTGCGTGCTTTTAAAGCACTATGGAAGCGTGCATATCAAAAAATATCTTCTTATGTGCTAGGAGGAGTAGTCTATGAAGATCCATGGCTTGCTGGCGGGCACAACGGATTAAGCAATAGTGAAGATCCCGAATTGCCACAAGCTCCACTTGCAAGGATTATAGACCTTAGATCTTTTATGAACGAGGTTGGCCTTGCGGATACACCTATTGTTATGGCAGGGGGAGTATGGCACTTAAAAAATTGGGAAAATTGGTTTGATAATCTGCAAGTTGGGCCAATAGCTTTCCAGTTTGGCACGCGTCCACTTTTGACAGCAGAAAGCCCGATTTCTACAGAGTGGAAAAAAAAGTTATTAACTTTAGAAGAGGGAGATGTATTTTTGAACAAATTTAGTCCAACAGGATTTTATTCGTCTGCAGTGAAAAATAATTTTATACGTGAATTGCAGGAACGAAATTTACGGCAAGTAAAATTCTTAGAAAGTGCTGATAAAGAATTTAACAGTGAATTTACAATTGGTACAAGAAATAGAAAAATTTACCTTACTCCACAAGATAAAGGATTAACGGATCAATGGATAAAAGCGGGGTATACAGAAGTAATGAAAACACCAGATTCAACTGTGATTTTTGTTACACGGGAAAAATTTGCAGAAATAAGACAAGATCAAGTGAACTGTATGGGTTGCTTAAGCCACTGTTTATTCAGCAATTGGAAAGACCATAATGATTATTCAACAGGACAAAAGCCAGATCCACGTAGTTTCTGTATACAAAAAACACTGCAGAATATTGCACATGGTGGTGATGTTGAGAATGAGCTAATGTTTTCTGGGCATAATGTTTATAAATTCAAGCAAGATCCATTTTACAGAAATGGGTATATACCAAAAGTACAAGAATTAGTAGAGAGAATATTAAGTGGATATTGATCAACAGCTTGTGAAAACATATTTAATATTTCAACAATAATTGATTATCAAATGGTTTACTTTAGTGCACACAAATTAAGTGAGAGTAGCGTAATGATAGATTGTTTGTTCTGATGTGCTATTTTACATTAACTTAATAATGGTACTATGGTTAGCAAATTAAAAACTGAATTTTCTTTGACAAGTTCTCTTGGTCGTAGTGATAATATAAATATGCAAGGAAAGAAAAAGCAGCATTCTAAGTTTTTAGATAGAACATTTGAATTTATCGACACGATAATCAGTTTTATTTTAAAGCGTGAGAGTAATAATGTTAATGAAGTTTTGAGAGTAACCTGGGGACCTCTTTTTTTCGGTTTAATGATAATACTCGTCTTTTTTGGCATAGGTGGTATTTGGTCTGTTGTAGCTCCAATTGACGGAGCAGTGCATGCAAGTGGGGAAGTTATTGTGTCTTCAAGTAGAAAAATAGTGCAGCATTTAGGTGGAGGAATAATAAGTAAAATTTTAGTGACAGAGGGTCAAGCTGTTAAGAAAGATGAACCTTTAGTGTTGTTAAGTGATGTTAATGAAAAAGCAAATTTGAGCATCATCAAAGAAAAGCTTTTATCATTTTTGGCAACTGAGGCGAGGTTGGTGGCAATTAGAGGAGATTTGGATATTCTTGAGTTTTCTGATGAAATGAGAAAGCTATCCAGTGAGGAAGTTGTAAATAAAGTAATAAAAAATCAAATCAAACTATTTAATTCTCAGAGAAAAAGCATATTGGGAAAAATAAGTATATTAGAGCAGCGTATAAAACAATTAAGTGATGAATTGACAGGGTTAGACTTTCAGTTAGATGCAGCTAATAAGCAACGTAATTTGATTAGTGAAGAATTAGAAATGAAAAGGCAATTACTTGAAAGTGGTCATATAGGTAGGCCACATATTCTAGCTTTAGAGAAACAATTTGCTGAAGTTGAGGGTAGGGTAGGTCATTATCAATCAGCAATATCTCAAGTGCAACAAAAAATTGGGGAAAATAAATTAGAAATTATTAATGTACAAAATGACTATCAAGAAAGGTCAAATGTTGAGCTTAAAGAAATTAATACATCTATATCCGATTTAAAAGAGAGACTAATGGTTGCTGAAGATTCGTTAGCGCGTACTGTGATTAAATCACCTCAAGACGGAATAGTCACAGATATAAGGTACCATACAGAGGGTGGTGTTATACAATCTGGTGTGCCAATTATGAGTGTAGTGCCTTCTGATGATGATTTAGTAATAGATGCTAAAATTCAAACGAGAAATATAGAGGAAATATTATCAGCACAGAGAAAAGATAGTAATATGGTCTCTATTGATGGATTGGAAGGACTAAAAGTTAAAGTGCGTTTAAGTGCTTACAGTGCCCGTCGTTTAAGTCTCATTAATGGTATAGTAAGTCATATTTCTCCTGACGCTCTTGATGATCCAAGACTAGGCCGTTACTATTCGATACGTGTAGTAATACCAAAGTCAGAACTTGCTCATTTTAAAAATGTGTATTTATATCCTGGCATGCCTGCAGAAGTATATATAGTAACTCAATCACGCACGCTTTTATCTTTCTTATTCACGCCTATAATTGCAACGTTTGATAGGTCTTTTATAGAAAGGTAGCAATTCCGTCAGAGAATTATAAAAAAAGGTCTATTCCTTGGTGTACAGTCCCAAAGAGTGATGGTATAATAAAATATGAGAAAAAAATACCATCACTCTCTGGGACTGTACACCTAGTATAAAACCTATTTCTTTAGCGTAACAAAAGATTCAATTATTGACTACTTTACTTTTCTCAAAAACGCAAAAAAGGTAGGGGTATTTGTGAGAAAGTTTTACATAAACATAGCGTTATGAAAGAAAGATTAATAAGTTATGAAAAATAAGATAAGTGCGTAGGTACACGTCTTAACAGAACTAAAGCCAGCAGTATTGGGATTTTGGTTCATGCTGAATTTTGGATGGAGATAGATTCAAACATGCTGTTTGGCGGAAAGGGAGGGATTCGAACCCTCGACATATTTCCATATGTGCACGCCTTCCAAGCGTGTGCTTTAGACCACTCAGCCACCTTTCCATAAGTATGAATACTTCAAATATCTAGACATTTTACCCCAATTAGGGATGGTTTTGTTGCATAGCTATTTGTATTAGGATAGCATATGTAAATTCAAGCGGCCATTTCAAATTTTGGCATACTTATGTTAGTAAATCAAACAGCATTTCATAAAGAGCTCTTTTTTCCGATTTATTTTAGAAGGTGTCTTAAAAAGAAAAGAAGAAGAGAGTACACTGAAGTAAGTAAAAACAGAGAGGGAACAATATATCCAAGTGACAAAGAATAAATACCAGAGCCATATGTTGCACAAGGGGCAATAGGAAGGCCAAGAAAACACGATATTAGAGCATGCAATAAGATATATAATGAAAGGAGGTTGCCAGTGGCGAATGTTGCCAAAAGATTTTCCCCCATGGAAGACAGTATACGACCACTATTTCAGGTGGCGCAATAATGAAAAATTACAACGAATACATGACTCTTTGGGGCTGTACACCTAATCTAAATGGGTTTTTAAGGAATATTTGACGCTTTTGAACTGTTTTAAAATTTTGCAATCGATTTGGCCCTACTCTCGATGAACCATTAATATAAATAACTTTGCAGATTAAAAGTAATAATGTTATAATACCCGTGTGTGAAATAAAACGATATGATAAAGGACATTATTGGTAAGGTTACAGCTCTTGGATTAATCGGTGCTGTGGTTGCTGGAGGTATTATCAGTCTTGTGTTAAATTTAATAAAATTGATAGGGATGATTATTAGTTTTACACTAAGTCTTGTAGAAACTTCCGTTAATTTCGTATTAAGTTTAATAGGTCTAAAAATAGCTCTTGCTTGTCTTACACTATGTTTAGTTGGAGTTGCTGCTGTTGCTCTTCATAAGAAAACAAATTTATCATCTGCAATCAAAAAGGCACTTCCTGTTTGTGGAATAATTTTAATAGTGTATGCTGTTGGCCTTGCATCGAATTTTATTAGCTCGTCACCTTCGATTATGGGAGGAATGGTTGGTTTTATATATCCAGTGCTGTTTATGGCTGTGTTTTCGGTGTTTTTGTTGATCAACGCTGGCAGGAGAGATCAATTTTTAGATGAAGCCCGTGAAAATAGTCCAGCATTTATCACAAAGTTATGTGTTGTGACAGCAATTGGCACAGTGATTGGGATTGGTTTTGGTACTGCTATCAGTGCTGTCTTTCCTAATGTAATGGCTGGAATGTGGTCAATAGCTTTAGCAAGTACAGTGATCGGAGCGATAGTATTGCCAATAGAAATTTTTACTGCTGAATTTATTGACCTGCTTCCAATTAAAAAAGCAATAACCTTTACTGCAGATGAACCAAGTGAATCACTGGATGAAATGCAAGGGACTGAAAGTTTTATAGGATTACCTTACATTATCTAGCCTACTCCATAATTATAAGTATTTTACATATAAAACTAAAAATTTCTGTTGCAAAGTTTGTCCTACTATGATAATAAAGTTAAAATAGTGTTAACTGTGTGGAGGTAGTATGACAAGCCCATTAATAACAAAACAACAGCCATCATCTGTAGAAAGTCCAAAAATAAAAGATGTAGAGCAGAAAATAGTAAAGAATGAAACGCAGGTTAAACATTCTGTTGAGTTTCTAAATGGTATAAAGAGTAATAGCACTATCAAATGGATAGTAGAAAAAATTGTAGCAAAAATAGATGAATTTCAGCTTTCTGATGAAATTGATATTGATACTAATACAGTAAAAGTTAAAATTAAGATAGAATCTGACGAACAAGATAATATATATAACATTAAATTCATAGACGTTCAAACTAAACAAGTTAAAAGCAATAATGTTCAACAAAATCAAGAATCAAATGTGTTAAATACGATTAAGAACGTACGGTTGTGTGTACACAAAAAAAATGTGAATGGTAAAACAGAATATAAATTTGCAGTAAAGCTTAGTAAAGGTGCAGAAGAGTTTATCATAAGCGAAAACAATGAAAAATTACCATATAAATCGCAAGTAAGTGCACTAGGTAGTGTCGACATTTATTTTAACCAAAGATATATAGAAGCAATATGGACAAAAGATAAGAAAGAAATAGCTAATTTATCATAACGAGTAGCAACCCTACGAAAATTCTTGAGTTTATTGAACATTCTTTCGATGAGATTTCTCTCTTTATAAAGCTCTTTATCGTATTCTCTTGGTGTTTTTCTATTGGAACG
>NZ_JACVWV010000045.1 GCF_014534705.1 Wolbachia endosymbiont of Pentalonia nigronervosa
AAAGGTGTCAGTGCTCCTTCTCTTCCGGTTAGTGGTTTACCTTCTCTTATAGATGACAGGATATTTGTCTCTAATTCTTGATAGTTTACTAATCCAACATAGTTGTTTGCTCTTTTTTCTTTCATTTGTTAAACCTCCATTTTTTATATCATTAATATATCATTTTTCGGTTTGACACAGTTTATTTAACACTCCCTTTTCATGGGCTTTTTGAACTTCGTTGGTACTCTCATATGGCTTGCTTGAATTTTGGTTCACAGAGCCTAACAAAAGTTTCTTTGAGTGAGACATCTAATCCGCTATAATATTTCATAAGACTACTCCTACTGTAAAAGTTTTTTGAAGAACTTATTCTATTGAATTCGTTACTTCGTGCTAAAATAATGGAGTATGTCTCTCCATTACTCAACAGCAATTACAGTATGTCTATTCTTTCTAAACGATCAACGTTCATAATTTCTCCTATCAAAATAATAAGTTTTAATTATTATATACTTAATAAAAATGATCAAGAAATTAATAATAATATTACAATATATTTACTCTATGAACAAAACTCAAATATACCTTTAATTTAAGATTTTTTTTTGTGCTGCAACCAATTTTGCAATTGGTACTCTATAAGGAGAGCATGACACGTAATCTAAACCTAACTCAATAAAAAACTCTATAGACTCTGGATTTGCACCGTGCTCTCCACATATACCTATTTTAATCTCTGGACGAGTTTTTTTCCCTCTTTCAATAGCTATTTTTATTAATTCACCCACTCCCTCAAAGTCGAGCATTTCAAATGGATCATTTTCAAATATTTTATTTTCTTTATAAGAATCAAAAAAATCGACTGAATCATCTCGCGAAAGCCCCATGGTTGTTTGCGTTAAGTCATTAGTACCAAAACTAAAAAATTGTGCATGCCTTGCTAACTTATCAGCAATAAGTGCAGCCCTTGGCAATTCTATCATAGTGCCAATTAAATATTCTACACTAAATTTTTTAGCCTCTTCTTGTGCTAACTTACATATTAACATTAATTCCTTTTCGCTCATGATGAAGGGAATCATGATTTCGGGTTTGATCTTTTTTGCTTGTTCTTTTTGTAATTCATCTGCAGTGCTTAATATTGCTCTAATCTGCATTCTATATATTTCAGGGTAAGAAATTGCCAGCCGACAACCGCGATTACCTAGCATTGGATTTTTTTCTGATAGTTTTGCTATTTTACTTTGTATCGATTCAATTGACTTATTTAGTGACTTGGCCAATTTCTCTATAGCAGCTTGATTATTAGGTAAAAATTCGTGCAGAGGCGGGTCAAGTAGACGTATTGTGACTTCCTTATTTTCCATGATAGAAAATATTTTTTTAAAATCAGATCTCTGCATTTCTTCTAATTTTTCCAATGCATCTTCTCTTGCATTGTTATCATCAGCTATAATTAATTTTTGAATAAACTCAATCCTATCACGGGCAAAGAACATATGCTCTGTGCGACACAAACCTATACCTTCTGCACCGAACATTTTAGCTATTTCTGCGTCCTTTGGCGTATCAGCATTTGCTCGCACTTTTATTGTTTTTATCCCATCTATCCACTTCATCACTGTTGCAAACTCATGTGATAACCCTGGTAAAATAGTAGGAAGAATGCCTAACATCACTTCTCCAGTGCTGCCATTCATGGTAATTGGTTCACCTTGATTGACCTTTATTTCGCCTAATGAAAGAAAAGTTTCATCTTTATCAATATAAAGTCCATTTACACTGCAAATACAAGGTTTTCCCATTCCACGAGTCACAACGGCAGCATGTGATGTCATCCCTCCCCTTGCCGTTATAATGCCACTTGCGACATTCATGCCATTGATGTCTTCAGGGCTTGTTTCCGCTCGCACTAAAATTACTTTCTTACCTTGTTCTACTGCTTTTTCGGCATCATGTGTATTGAAGACAACATATCCAGAGGCAACTCCAGGAGAAGCAGGAAGCCCCTTCCCTATTACTTCTTGGTGCCCCTTAATATCAAGCACTGGATGCAGTAAATTATCAAGAGTTTTTGGTTCAATTCTCAGTATACCTTCTTCTTTTGTAATTATTCCTTCATTTACCATATCCACCATTATGCGGACAGAGGATTCAGCGGTGCGTTTACCTGACCTAGTCTGCAAAATCCACAATTTGCCATCCTGTACGGTAAATTCTACGTCCTGCATATCTTTATAGTGCATTTCGAGTTTTTCACACACTTGACAAAGTTCACGATAAACATCCGGCATTAGCTTTTCCATGGTGCTTTCTGAGATTCCATTGACCGAAAGAGGAGTATAAACGCCAGAAACCACGTCTTCTCCTTGAGCATTTACTAAAAACTCACCAAAACATCTTTTTTCTCCCGTTGAAGGGTTACGTGTAAATATCACGCCAGTAGCGGAATTGTCATTTAAATTGCCAAATACCATTGCTTGCACATTCACTGCAGTGCCAAGATCCTCGGAAATATTATGTATTCGTCTGTAAGAAACTGCTCTGTCATTGTTCCAAGATACAAACACTGCATCTGCAGAATTCAACAACTGCTCTTCAACATTTTGTGGAAAATGTTTACCCGTGTTTTTATGCACTATCTCTTTAAAATCGTGCACTATCCTTTTTAAGGTACTAACATCAAGATCAGCTAAACTTTTTACTCTATTTTCACGTTGTGCCTCATCAACAACACTTTGAAACAAATGGTGATCCAATTGTAGTACAACATTAGAATACATGGTGATAAAACGACAATAGCTATCGTAAGCAAAACGTTCACCACTTTTCTGTGCAAGCCCAACAACAGTTTCATCATTTAGCCCAACATTTAAAATAGTATCAAGCATACCTGGCATTGAATTGACACTACCGGAACGTATTGACACTAACAGCGGATTGCTTGGATCGCCAAATTTACGACCAATATCATCTTCCAACATCGCCATATATTCTTTAATTTCATCGTCAGGTAATTTTTTGTGCTGACAGTATACCTTGCGCTGACAGTACACCTTGCAAGCAGAAGTGGAGATCGTGAAACCAGGAGGAACGGGAATACCAATATTACACATTTCTGCTAAATTGGCCCCCTTCCCTCCTAGCAGATTTTTCATTTCTGCATTGCCTTCACATTTATTCTGACTGAAGTAATATATTAACTTTTCTTCCATTATTTTTTGATAGCAATAAACTTTGTAATTTAATTTATGTTACTTGTTCGTGTTACATTTTGCAAATAAAACCTCTCAATAGACCTGTTTTGTGCTACAATAAAGTTTTTATAGATACAAACTACAATGACAACTGAAATAAAAGTAGAAATAAAAAAGTTACTACATGGAAAGTTACCATGCTATGCAACCGTAGGAAGTGCTGGCATGGATCTGTATGCTGCAGTGGATGCTTCTATTATCTTAAAACCACTAGAGAGATTTTTGGTGCCTACTGGAATTATTATCGCCATACCTAATGGATTCGAGGGACAAGTGAGGCCACGTTCAGGCTTAGCAGCAAAACATGGAATTGCAGTACTAAACTCTCCCGGCACCATAGACTCAGATTATCGCGGCGAGATTAAAGTGTGCCTTATTAACCTCAGTGATCAATCGTATGAAATAAAAAAAGGCGACAGAATTGCACAAATTCTTATTACTCCTGTACCCAAAATAATTTGGCATAACGTGGAAGAGTTCACCATCGATGAAACTGACCGCAATACAGGCGGCTTTGGTTCAAGTGGTAGGTAAAAACAAATTGATTAATTTATTTATATATGTTATTAATATAATATATTTTAATTTGAGTTACAATGACAACAGAAAAAAGATTACACGCCCTCAATATTGATCCTCATCTCGATAAGGACAGTGTGTTTAAAAGAATGCAGGATGCGGTTGGCATAAAATTATCAGATGTAAATTCCCCGTTTAAATTAATAAATTTTTACTATAAAGATTCACTATATGCAGACGTAGCGACATTTGAGAAGTGTACTCTACTACATGTAGCCACTTTATTTAATTGTCATAGACTAGCAGAACTTCTTATAGAAAGAGGAGCGGATGTTAACTCAAAAGATGCACGTGGTCGCACTCCTTTACACTATGCTGCCATACAAGGCCATATAGAAGTGGCAAAAGTCTTCATTAACAAAGGAGCATGTATTGTTTCACAGGACTGCTCAAATAGAACTCCTTATTATTATGCACTTAAATATAATCATCCAGAAATCGCAAGTCTCATAGACGATCATATAAAATCCACAAAACTCTTAATAGATAAAGGTGCAGATCAATCATGTCTTCGTACAATGAATCCCAACAAAGCAAACAAAGCTTTTGATATGATTTGTAAATTCACTGTAGTCACAGGAGTTGCGATAACATTAGGCTTGCTGGGGTCTTTCCTATTATTGAGCGATCCATATATCTTGGGAGCACTACTTCTATCCGGCTTTATAATTGCATCAATAATAGTTGGTGCTGCTGTAATATGTGGCACTATTTGCAGAGCTATGTATACGTGGTCAAAATATGCACTGAGTAGCAAATTAGCTGAAGTGAGCTGTGATGCTGCCTACTCTCATTCACCACAACCAGCTGCCGGATAACACTAACCACAGGAAGTGGTAGGTAAAAACAAGTTGATCAAATTTTAAATATATATATCATCAAACAATACATTTTAATGAGGGTTATAATGTCAACAAAAAAAACATTACAAGATTTTAATAGTAGAGACAAGCTAAGTAAGGAAAATGCGATTGAAATGGCGAGTAAACCTGTACCTTCTACATCAAAAGTGACAATAGAAGTAACAATGGAAATGACAGTAGAAAGAGAATTACAAAATCTCAATAACAACCCAGATCTAAATGAAAACAATGTGGTTAAAATGATGAGTAAGTTTATACCTTCTGCACCAGATGTGAACTACCGGCATCCTTATATTATAGATCTTAACTCTTACATCTTCGCTCAAGGTTGTACTTTATTACATATAGCAGCTGCACTTAATTGTGATAAAATAGCAGACTTTCTTATAAGAAAAGGAGCGGATGTTGACTCACGAAATTATGACGAGTGCACACCGTTACACTATGCTGCCATGTATGGCAGTACAGAAGCAGCAAAAGTCCTCATTGCAGCAAAAGCAAATATCAATACTCAGGACTTTTTTAAAAAACCTCCCTTACAATATGCATGTGAAAGAGGCTATACAGAAGTTACAAGGATTCTAATAGATAACGATGCAGATCGATCCTGTTTTCATACATACATTGCTGAAAAATCCATAGGGGACGGCGAAGTAATGGCTACCATTGCGGGATTCATAGCCACTGCCATAACTCCAATAGTCCTTTCTCAGACCACCGAATTATCTAAATATGCAATAATGGGAGCAACTGTAGCATCTGCACTTATGGTTGGTGGTATTGCTTCTGGGTTCAAATATATACGGGCAAAACATGAACGTAATAGCAAATTAGATGAAGTGGAATGTGATGATGCCACTCCTCTTTCGCCACAACCAGCTTAAACTAACTGCAGGAAGTGGTGGGTAAAATTATAAATTGATCAAATTTTAAATACATATATCATCAAACGATACATTTTTATGAGGGTTATAATGACAATAGAAATAGAATTACAAGATCTCAATAGCAACCCAAATCTAAATCAGATTGAAATGGCGAGTAAACCTGTACCTTCTACATCAGAAATAATGGTAGAAGTGACAATAGAAAAAGAATTACAAGATCTCAATAGCAACCCAAATCTAAATGAGGAGAATGTGGTTGAAATGATGAGTAAAATTGTACCTTCTCAGGGGGAGGATTCATCAGATGTGAACTACCAGTGGTATAGTGTTTATGGCCCTGGCATTTTTTTTGTTCCATGTACTTTATTACATATAGCAGCCAGATTTAACTGTGATAGAATAGCAAGTTTTCTTATAGAAAGAGGAGCAAAGGTTGACTTACGAGATATACTTGGAAGCGAAACCCCTTTACACTATGCTGTTAAGTATGGAGACAATATAAAAGTAGTAAAAATCCTAATTGCAGCAGAAGCAAATGTCAACGCACAGGAGCGTTGTGGAACAGAACCGTACTATGCACTTAAAAATAATGTACTTGGTGGCAAAACTCCTTTACATTATGCTGCCATAAATGACAATATGGAAGTAGCAAAAGTCCTCATTGCAGCAGGAGCAAATGTCAATGCACAGGAGTGTTGTGGAACAGAACCTTTGTACTATGCACTTAAAAATAATTATATGAGAACTGCAAAGTTCCTAATAGATAACGGTGCAGATCTACCTATTCAGACACACATTATTCAAAAAGCAAAAGATGAAAGAATTAATACCTTTGATATCATTATATCCACAGCTTTTGTTGTAACTTTATCAATCCTTTTATATACCACCGAATCACCTACATTTACAATGATTGGAGCTATAGCATCCGCACTTACAACGGGTGGTATTATTTACAAGCTTGAATCTATGTGCTCAAAACATGAACGTAATAGCAAATTAGATGAAGTGGAATGTGATGATGCCACTCCTCTTTCGCCACAACCAGCTTAAACTAACTGCAGGAAGTGGTAGGTAAAAATAAGTTGATCAAATTTTAAATATATATATCATCAAACGATACATTTTAATGAGGGTTATAATGACAATAGAAATAGAATTACAAGATCTCAATAGAAACCCCAATCTAGATCAGGTCAATGAGATTGAAATGGCAAGTAAAGCTATACCTTCTACATCAGAAATAATGATAGAAGTAACCATAGAAAAAGAATTACAAGATCTCAATAGCAACCCAAATCTAAATCAGATTGAAATGGCGAGTAAAGCTATACCTTCTACATCAAAAATGATGGTAGAAGTAAATAAATCTATACCTTTTACACAGGATGTATCAGAAGTAGCAACAGAAAAAAAATTACAAGAACTCAATAGCAACCCCAATCTAAATGAGAAGAATGTAGTTGAAATAATGAATAAATTTATACCTTCTTACAATGCAAATGCAATTGATAGCATTCAATCAAGTTATACTTTATTACATATAGCAGCCAAATTTGACTGTCATATAATAGCAAATTTTCTTATAAAAGCAGGAGCGGATGTTGATTCACGAGATTCTGACGGGTGCACTCCGTTGCACTATACTGCCATATACGGTAGCAATATAGCAGTAGCAAAAATCCTCATTGCAAACGGAGCAAATATCAATCAAGAGGACCATTTTAAAAGACAACCTTTGTATTATGCACTGCAAGATAATCATCTAAGACCTACAAATTTTCCAATTGCAAAGTTCCTACTAAATAACGGTGCAGATCGCTCAGATCTTCATGCATACATTACTGAAACATCCAAAAGGAAATGTATAGCAATAGCTTGCGTTACGTCAGCCACAGCCGCGGCTATAACTCCATTAATTCTTACATATAACACCAATTTCTCTGTGTTTGCAGTAATGGAAGGAGCTCTAGTATCTGTGGTTTCAGTGGGTGTTATTGCTTACGAGCTTGCATATACGTGGACACAACGTACAATTAATAGCAAATTAGATGCAGTGAAATTAGATGATGTGAAATTAGATAGAGTGAAATTATATGATGCACCCTCTTGTTCACGACAACCAACTTAAACTAACTGCAGGAAGTGATTGATTAAAATTTTAATATATGATATCCTTAATATCATATATTTTAATTAGCATTACAATGACAAGAGAAAATCAAAGGAAAAAAGTGTCACCAGGCCTTAAAGGTTCTAGTATAGTAAATATTGAGGAAGCATTCAAAGAGCTCAATAATAACTCAGGGCTAAATAAGGACAACATACTTGCAATGATAAAGAAATTTATTTTTCAAGATATGAACTCACAGCATTTTCAAGATGTGAACTACCAGAATCTTGAAGATTTTATTTTTGGCACCGAAGTCTTTGTACCAGGTTGTACTTTATTACATATGGCAGCCAGATTTAACTGTCCTAGACTAGCAAAACTTCTTATAGAAAGAGGGGCGAATGTTAACTCAGAAGATGAACATGGTCGCACTCCTTTACACTATGCTGCCATAGACGGTGACAATATAGAAGTAGCAAAAGTCCTCATTGAAAATGGAGCAAATGTCAATGAACAGGATATATATAGAATAAGACCTTTGTATTATGCACTTGACAATGGTTATCGAGAAGTTGCAAAGTTCCTAATATCTAAAGGTGCACAGATAAGTAATAAAGAAGTATTACAAGCTCTCAATGATCGCCCGGATCTAAATAAATATACTGTGATTAAAATGATGTGTGAAGTTTTATCTGTTATGAATTCACCAAATGTGAACTATTCGCGTCATAAAATTATATATCATGCTAGCTCCCTTATTTTTATTCATTGTACTTTATTACATGTAGCTGCTTTATTTGATTGTCCTAGACTAGCAAAACTTCTTATAGAAAGCGGGGCGAATGTTAACTCAGAAGATGAACATGGTCGCACTCCTTTACACTATGCTGCCATGCAAGGCAATATAGAAGCAGCAAAAGTCCTCATTGAAAATGGAGCAAATAATAGGCATGATTGTTATGGAAACACTCCTTTGCACTATGCACTTGAAAATAATTATCTTGAAATTGCAAGGTTCCTAATAGCTAATGGTGCATCGGTAACTGTTGGAAAAATATTACTAGAACTTAATGACCATCAAGGTCTCAATCATGAGACTGTGATTGGAATGATGCGTAGGTGCATACCGTATCTTGTGAGCAACTCATCAGATGTGAACTATTCGCGTCACAAGATGATGTATTATGGCAGCTTTAAACCCATTCTTATTCATTGTACTTTATTACATATAGCAGCCGAATATAATTGTCCTAGACTAGCAGATTGTTTGATAAAAGCAGGAGCGGATGTTAATTCAAAAGATGCACGTGATCGCACTCCTTTACAAGTTGCATTTGAAAATGATGATCTAGAAACTGCAACGCTTTTAATAGCTAACGGTGCAGATCGAGCATGTGTTCCGGCATACATTACTAAAACATCTAAATTGAAAGGCGAAGCAACTGCTGTCATGATGGTGATCATAGCCACTGCAATAACTCCAATAGTCCTTGTTGAGAGCACCGAATTATCTGCATCTATAATAACAGGAGCAACTATAGCATCTATGATTTTAGCGGGTGTTATTGCCTATGGAATCGCATATATGTGGGCAAAATATGAACTGAGTAGCACATTAAAGGAAGTGAAATGTGATAACTCTCATTCACCACAACCAACTAAGTAAATTTTAGTTGATTAATTTTTTAATATAAATTATTAATATAATATCATATATTTTAATTAGAATGACAATAGAAATAGCATTACAAAACCTCAATAGCAACCCAGATCTCAATGAAAAGAATGTGATTGAATTGATGTGTGAAATTTTACATATTATGAATTCATCAAAGGTGAACTACCGGCATCCTCATATTATAGATCTTGGCTCTCACGTCTTTGCTCAAGGCTGTACTTTATTACATATAGCAACTGCACTTAATTGTGATAAAATGGCAGATTATCTGATAAAAGCAGGAGCGGATGTTAACTCAAAAGATTGTTATAAACGCACACCGTTGCACTATGCTGCCATGTATAACAGTGCAGAAGCAACAAAAGTCCTCCTTGACAAAAAAGCAGATATCTATGCATGGGATTTTCTTCGTAACACCCCTTTACAACTTGCAATTGCAAGAGACAGCCTAAAAGTTGCAAAGCTTATAACAGACGAAAGTAAAGATCGCTCACTTAGAAGATGTCTTGAAAAGAAATGAAAAGATAAATATACTAAAGCAAATGTAGAATTAAGAGGTAAAAAAATGTATCCAAGTGACATAAGTGACAAAGAATGGGAAATACTAGAGCCATACGTTGCACAAGGGGCAATAGGAAGGCCAAGAAAACACGATATTAGAGCGATTATTAATGCAATAAGATATATAA
>NZ_JACVWV010000046.1 GCF_014534705.1 Wolbachia endosymbiont of Pentalonia nigronervosa
GTTCCAATAGAAAAACACCAAGAGAATACGATAAAGAGCTTTATAAAGAGAGAAATCTCATCGAAAGAATGTTCAATAAACTCAAGAATTTTCGTAGGGTTGCTACTCGTTATGATAAATTAGCTATTTCTTTCTTATCTTTTGTCCATATTGCTTCTATATATCTTTGGTTAAAATAAATGTCGACACTACCTAAGTGCTGCTCTTCCAATTGAGCAGTTGCTACTGGTGTGTCTTGCTGAACAGATTGCTGGCTTATTGAATGAGCTTCTTTTGAATCACTAGCAGAAGGTTGATTATGCACACCATCAGCTGTAGTAGGTTTAGGGTCTGTTGTCTGGGTTGTTTGACCCTTTGGTCCAAGGAAATTTTCTTCAACTTTAGTTATTTCTTTGCTTATATTTTGTAAACATGTTTCTAGATTTTGTTGTAGGTCACCTTTTATTTCTTCAATCTTACTGTTTAGGGTATTAAGATTTGTTTGTAGTGTGGTTTCCACATTATTCAATAAACACGGTGTTGTCATAATAACTCCTTTTAAGTATAAAAACAATAAGAGTGTTATATAGGAAAAAAGTAAAAAAACGATGTATTGACTCATCAAATTTTGAAGTCAATATATTTAATATAATATTGACTTTAAAGTGATAGTTATTTTAACTAGTAGTTATTGCTATAGTTAAGTGTAGATGTCTTTTTTCTTTTATTTTTTTGCAGCCTTGAGTATTTTATCTTCTATTTGTGTAATCGGTGCAAAAAATCCAGTGCATTCAGTGTTGTTTTTGATTTTTACGTTTGTCAATGCTGCGGTGTTATTTATTCTCCTCGGAGCAGAATTTATTGCTATGATGGTACTCATAGTATATATAGGTGCAGTTGCAGTGTTGTTTCTTTTTGTAGTGATGATGCTTGATGTCAGGGTACATCAAGGTTTTACAAAACATTATGTTATTGGTGCTATCCTTTGTGCTGTATTTTTTCTAGTCATGATTTTTGTGCTTTATAACTCAACGCCAAATATCAGTAGTACTATAAATTATAATGCTAGTAATATAAAAGCTATTGGTGATGTACTATATACTGATTATATGTATGCTTTTCACATTTCTGGTATTGTATTGCTTGCTGCAATAGTTGGTGCAATAGTTCTCACTTTGCAAGACAAGAAGAAGGGAGTTAAAAAGCAGGATTTATTAAAGCAGTTAATGCAGTCTTCATCTGTAAAGTTAGTTAAAGCTAAATTGGGGAAAGGAGTAGAATGGAAATAGGATTGAACCATTTTTTAATAGTAGCTGCTATTCTGTTTACTGTCGGAGTATGCGGTATTTGTATCAACCGAAAGAGTATAATAAATATATTATTATCAATAGAGATATTACTGCTAGCAGTTAATATAAATTTGGTAGCTTTTTCTGTTTTTATGAACGATATAGCTGGACAAATTTTTGTTATGTTTGTGTTAACTGTTGCTGCTGCAGAATCAGGTGTAGGGCTTGCAATATTGGTGATATATTACAGAAAGCGTGGTAATATAGATATTGAGCAGGCAAATTTAATGAAAGAATAAAGTATGATGAATATACTGAAGTTAATTGTATTTTTTCCTCTGTTTGGCTCATTATTTGCAGCTTTTTTTAGAAGGGGTATCTTCAGTCAATTAGTTACAACTGCAGGAATTGGAATATCTGCAGCTTTATCTTGGTATTTATTTCTTACATTTTCTGAGAATTACCATCTGAACCTATTTCCTATGCTTTCATTGAGCATCCTAAAATTAAATTGGGCAATTGATGTGGATATTCTCTCCTCCGTGATGTTGATTGTCATTACCACTGTTTCATTTGTAGTGCATTTGTACTCTATTGGATATATGGAACATGATCAGGGAAAGTCGAGATTTTTTTGCTACTTATCACTTTTTACTTTTTGCATGATTTCTCTAGTAGTTAGTGATAATTTCATTCAACTTTTCTTTGGTTGGGAAGGAGTTGGCTTATGTTCTTATTTATTGATAGGATTTTGGTTTAAAAAATATTCTGCAAACAATGCAGCGATCAAAGCTTTTGTTGTCAATAGGATAGGGGATTTTTTCCTATTGATTGGTATTTTTCTTATTTACTACACATTTAACTCTTTGGAATTTGCTCATATATTTAGCACGGTTGATATGCTCGGCTATCAAAAAATTAAGGTTCTTTGCTGCGAATTTAATACAGTTCATGTAATATGCATATTGCTTTTTATTGGCTGTATGGGAAAATCAGCCCAATTGGGTTTACATGTTTGGTTACCAGATGCAATGGAAGGACCAACTCCCGTATCTGCATTGATTCATGCAGCAACCATGGTAACAGCTGGCGTTTTCTTGATTGCAAAATGTTCTCCTCTGTTTGAATTCTCCAATGTGGCGCGAGAAATAATAGTGATAGTGGGTATGCTCACTGCGTTTTTTGCGGCAACCGTTGCAATGACTCAAGATGATATTAAAAAGATTATTGCGTATTCAACATGTAGTCAACTTGGCTATATGTTTATAGCATGTGGTCTTTCCGCCTACAATATTGCCATCTTTCATTTGATGACACATGCTTTCTTTAAAGCTTTGCTATTTCTTGGGGCAGGTAACGTGATCCATGCAATGCATCACGAACAAAATATTCAAAAAATGGGCAATTGTTGGAAAAAAATTCCTTATACTTACACTTTAATGTGTATAGGATCTTTCGCATTATCTGGAATATTTCCATTTGCAGGTTTTTACTCAAAAGATTTAATAATTGAACATGCTTATGATTTAAATAGTTTTGCTTTTGTGGTGAGTTTGATTGTTGCTTTGTTTACATCATTTTACTCATGGAGATTGCAGTTTCTTGTTTTTCATGGTAAAGAACAAAGTAGTCCAATTGTGCATGAAGCACCAAGAATTATGCTTATACCATTAGCTATTCTTGCTTTTGGGGCGCTGTTTTCTGGAATGTGGGGGGTAAGTATTTTAAACGTGACTAGCAATGTATTTTGGCAATCAAGTTTAGTGGTTGCTGCAGAACATCCAGTTGATAATTATTTTATAAAGCTGCTACCAATTTTAGTAAGCTTAAGTGGAATATTATATGCATATTTTATTTATCATTTTCAACTTATAAAACATATTAAGAATAGACTGCTACTGAAATTTTTACGAAATAAGTGGTATTTTGATGAGATATATGAGTTTATTATAGTGATACCAGTGAGATTTATATCCAAAATTTTATGGGAGTGCGATATTAAAGTCATTGATTCATTTGGACCAAATGGTGTTGTCAGATTAGTTGATAAGTGTTCGAGAGGTTCTATCAAGTTACAAACCGGGTACATATTTGATTATGCACTTGTCATGTTTGTGACTTTAATAATAGGTGCTTTATATATTATTGGGGTGAAATAAGACAGTGTTGTTACTTAGTATATTCTTAATTCCATTAATAGGAGCATTAATTTTATCTTTGGCAAAAGTTGATTACTATTCAAGATTTATATCTTTATTTTTCACTATATTGCCATTTTTACTTAATATTCTCATTTTAATTCAGTTTGATTATAACAACGCAGATTTTCAATTTATCAGCTATCCAATTAAGAATATTGCCTTAGGAGTAGACGGAATATCGTTGATTTTTCTTTTACTGACAACTTTTTTATTTGTGATTTGCATGGTCTATAATTGCAAAATGAACTATGCGAATCTTAAATCATACATGGCATTGTTCTTATTACTTGAAAGCTTCATAATTGGCTTTTTTATTTCTCTTAATGCTATAAGCTTCTACGTATTTTTTGAGGCTGTGTTAATACCAATGTTCTTTATTATTGGAATCTGGGGTGGCAAAGAGAGAGTATATGCAACATTTAAATTGTTTCTTTATACCCTTACTGGGTCGTTATTATTTTTGCTTGGATTAGTATATGTGTATAATACTTTTGGAACAGTTGATATACAAGAGTTAACTACGCTAATGCCAGGCCTTGAGCTTAAGGTGCAGGTGTTATTGTGGCTTGCATTTTTTATCTCTTTTGCAATAAAAGTTCCAATGTTTCCATTTCATACCTGGCTTCCTGATGCACATGTGCAGTCTCCAACTTCTGGATCGATGATTTTAGCGGGTATACTTATCAAAATGGGAGGTTATGGATTTTTGAGATTCTCTATACCAATGCTTCCTTTAGCTAGTTTATATTTTTCAAATCTTGTTGTTGTGTTGAGTATAATAGCAGTGATATATACTTCTCTGGTTGCGTTTGCTCAAGATGATATCAAAAAATTAATAGCATATTCTTCAATAGCTCATATGGGTATTGTGACTGCTGGGCTTTTTTCTTTCCAGGAAGAAGGGGTGCTTGGTGCTATATTTCAAATGATTAGTCACGGCTTGATTTCTACCGCGTTGTTCTTATGTGTTGGGATGTTATATACTAGAGCTGGAACTTTGGAAATTAAAAAGTATGGTGGTATAGTAAACACAATGCCGAAGTTTGGTTATATGTTTATTTTATTCTCAATGGCTTCTATAGGGTTACCTGGAACATCTGGTTTTATAGGTGAGTTTTTGTCCATGCTTGGAATGTTTAAGAGCATGAGGTTTATTACAGGGTTCATAGCACTAGGCGTCATTTTAAGTGCAATTTACATGTTGAGTTTATGTAAAAAAATAATATGGGGAATAAGTTATTCCAACTTAAATGACGATCTTGATAAAATAGAGCTGTTTATTTTAATTTTACTCGCAGTGTTTGTTATTTTGCTTGGAATTTATCCAACATTTGTGCTGAATTATTTAAAACTATATGTAAGTAACTTATTGATTGGATGTAATATTTTATGAATTATTATCACTACATACAGATATTACCAGAAACCTTTTATATTATCTCTCTATTAAGCCTGTTATTGCTGGGGATTGTACTTAATTATCGTGCCATTAATTTGTTAGCACTTGGCTGTACAGCAGTGACTTTTATTATGTTGGTCAGCACAGCACAAAATAATGAAATTTTTCTCTTTAATTCGCTGCTGAAACTTAATTTATATATACGATCAGCACAAGCACTGATTCTTGCTGCAGGGATAGCAATACTCTTATTACTAAATTTATCAAAATATAACTATAAGTATGAGTTTTCTATATTAATTCTCTTTGCACTATTTGGTATGATAACTTTAGTATCAGCAAACAGTTTAATTTCTTTTTATTTAGCTTTTGAATTGATGAGTATCTCTCTATATGTGCTTGCATGTTTTAATCGGGATTCACTTTATTCATGTGAAGCTGGTGTGAAATATTTTACACTCGGTGCATTGTCTTCTTGCATTATGCTATATGGGATGTCTCTGCTTTATGGATATACAGGCCAAACCAATTTCTCTGAGTTAAGTATATTTTTACTGAACAACCAGATAAATTATGGGGTAATTTTTGGTTTAATCTTTATTTTCGTTGGGCTGTGCTTTAAGCTGGCTATAGCACCTTTTCATATGTGGGCTCCTGATGTTTACCAAGGTGCTCCCACTATAGTAAATGCATTTTTTTCGACAGCACCAAAAGCTGCACTCATAGCATTTTTAGTGCGTTTTGTTAATGAAGGGTTAGTAAGTATAGAAAAATACGTGCAACCTATTTTTCTGTATGTTTCAGTATTGTCTGTACTAATTTCAGCTTTAGGAGCTTTGCGTCAGCGAAATTTGAAGAGATTATTTGCCTATAGCTCAATAGGTCATGCAGGCTATATACTTGCTGCGCTTTCTATTTTTCAACAAACAGGAGTAGATAGTGCTCTAGTGTATTTAGTGGTGTATATCATTACAAATATAGGAATATTTGCATATTTAATACAAATGGATGATGATGATTGTAATATTGCAAATCTATCTGGATTTGGCAAAAAGCAACCAGTTTTAGCATTTTGTCTTTCTATATTACTATTCTCAATGATGGGAATACCTCCACTTGCAGGGTTTTTTACTAAATTTTTCATCTTTAAAAGTCTCATACATTCAGGTTTTATAGCACTGTCTTTAGTTCTTGTGGTAGCGAGTGTTGTATCATGCTATTATTATTTAAATATCATAAAAGTTATGTATTTTGATAAATCACACAGTAGTAATGAAGTTGCCAACTCTAATAGAGGCTTATCTTTTGTGATGATGGTGATTTCGTTGATTAATATTATTCTTTTTATATGTATAAAAGATTTTTACTCACTAGTTCACCTATTAATCAATTAAGCTAACAGAGAGCTGATTTCTCTTGCTAGCGCCAACACTGCTACCTTACTTACTATACTCCAAAGTGACAGAGTTTTTTCTCCTACTGTTCTGCTAACATCATGAAATTCACAATCAATCGCATTTAAACTAGAATATATATCTTTTCTTTTATTGTGGCGGTATAAATAACAAACTGGGGTTCTTCCTATGCAGTATACGGATGGTTCTGCAGTACTATTTTGAAAAGTATCGATGGTAGGCACACCTTCCTGTATTATGACACTGTTGATTTTTATGCCGTCTTTTACCTTTTTCATCTTAGTGCGCTTTTTTTTATTAAGATTCAATATCTCTTCACCACTTGTTGCAGTTATAATACCCATACCATATGTTCCGTTATTTGCTTTTATAAAGACGTATGGTTGTGTTTCTATTTCATATTCCTCATATTTTTTCTGTATTAAGGACAGCAAAAGATCTACTTTAGTTGCCAATACTTCTAGTGATGAATTATCCTCAAAATTAACTTTGTTGCAGTTGGTTGTAAGTGCAGAGATAAGCCATGGGTCGATTTCAAACTCTATGCAAAACTCTGATATGACTTCTTCATAAATTTCAAAGTATTTTGATTTTTGCCTGCCATGCCATCCGCACAATGGGTTTGGTATTATGTCTTGCTTGATATTTTCTAGTGTGCTTGGAATATGGCTAGTCATATCTCGGTTGAGTATGATAACATCCGGGATAAATCCTGATTTTGTTTTTATTAGAGAATCTTCTTTGGTAACAATTTCATAAGATTTTATTAAGTTATATAATTCATTATGAAAGAGGCCAATCTTAGTTTCAAAACCAGCTAACTGTAGTATTTTTTCAATGGCAAAAACATTTTCTATGTACATCTTATTTCGTGTGTAGTTTTCTGGTATTATCAGGGCTTTTTTATATTGATATTGTGCAAAATAGTCCTTTATTAATTGTGATGCAGTTTTTTGTGATTCTTCACTTAAGTTGTTGAATCCTGCTGGAAACAGGTTAGCATCTACCGCAGCAATTTTGTAATGAGAGTTCCTTAAGTCTATTGAACTATAGAACGGTAACGTCAAATTATTGAATTTTTCCTCAAACCAATTGTCTATGTTTGATAAATTTTTTATTAATTTAAAGTTAATTACGTTTTGCATTTGATCAGAAAGTATTATATTGTAGGTCAGATATTTAGTGAATTTAACTAAAGATTTAAGTATAATAAGGTTTTTACTAAAAGTGCAGAAAAATGACTCATCAACATAATGATAAAATGTATGGAACTACTATACTGTCAATTAGAAAAAATAATAGTGTAGTGGTGATAGGAGATGGGCAAGTTTCACTTGGCCATACTGTTATTAAGTCTGGAGCAAGAAAAGTCAGGCGTCTTTCAGGAGATTCTGTTATTGCTGGATTTGCTGGAGCAACTGCTGATGCATTTACTCTCTTTGAAAGGCTAGAATCAAAACTTGATAAACATCCTGGGCAACTAATGCGAGCATGCGTTGAACTTGCAAAAGATTGGCGGATGGATAAATTTTTAAGGAAATTAGAAGCAATGATGATTGTTGCAGATAAGTCCATTTCGTTAGTCATTACAGGGACTGGTGATGTTCTTGAGCCTGAAGATGGAATTGCAGCTATTGGTTCTGGGGGGAATTTTGCTTTATCTGCCGCAAAAGCTTTAATTGATGTTGAAGGAATATCAATAGAAGAAATTGCTAGAAAGGCTATGAAGATAGCTGCTGATATATGTGTTTATACAAATCATAATGTAATTATTGAAAAGATAGAGGAGTAACGTTCTTATGAATAACGATCAACCTATAGAAGGGCAATTTAGTGATAATAATAATGAAAAAAATTACTACTGTGAAGATCATTGTGACATGCAGGTTTTTTTAGATGATATGCCGCCACAAAAGATAGTGACGGAGTTGGATAGGTTTATAATAGGGCAAAATGATGCAAAGCGTGCTGTTGCTATTGCGCTAAGAAATCGTTGGCGTCGCAACAAAGTTCCGCTTCCTTTACGTGATGAGATTATACCTAAAAATATACTAATGATCGGTCATACAGGCGTTGGTAAAACTGAGATAGCTCGTCGTCTGGCAAAACTCGCAGGTGCACCATTTATAAAAGTTGAAGCAACAAAATTTACTGAGATAGGATATGTTGGGCGTGATGTTGATTCTATAATACGTGATTTAGTTGATTCAGCGATAGTTTTGGTTAAGGAAAAAGCCCGTAAAGCTTTAGCTAAGAAAGCTTTGAACCTGGCTGAGGAAATCATAGTCAATGCTTTGGTTGGTGAAGATGCTACTGAAGAGAGCAAAAGAGTTTTTAGAACAAGATTAAGCAATAAAGAATGTGAAGATGGAGAAGTTTCAATTAATGTGAGAGAGAATAAAAATATATTGCCCTCTTTTGATATACCTGGCATGCCAGGTGGTCAGGTTGGTGTTATGAATGTAACAGAACTAGTTGGAAAGATGTTCAATGGAAGTAAAAAAACAAAGACCATTACAGTGAAAGTAAAAGAAGCACGTGAAATACTGATTAATGAGGAAAGTGAAAAACTAATTGATGAAGACAAGATAATCAAAGAAGCAATAGATCTTGCTAGTAATGATGGCATAGTGTTTTTGGATGAGATTGATAAAATTGCAGCACGCACTGAAGTTAAAGGAGAGGTAAATAGAGAAGGAGTACAACGTGATCTGTTACCACTGCTCGAGGGAACAACTGTTTCAACAAAGTATGGACCTGTAAAAACTGATTATATATTATTTATCGCATCTGGTGCTTTTCATTTATCTAAACCTTCAGATTTATTACCGGAGTTGCAAGGTAGACTACCAATTAGAGTAGAACTTAAAGCCCTTACTCAAGGGGATTTAGTGCGAATACTAAAAGAACCAGAATCCAGTTTATTAAAGCAATACATAGCACTAATGGTGACAGAGAATGTAAAACTTGAGTTTACTGATGATGGTATAGATACTATAGCTGAAATAGCATCTACGGTAAACAGAGAAGTAGAGAACATAGGTGCAAGAAGGCTTCATACTGTTATGGAAAAGCTTTTAGATGAGATAAGCTTTATAGCTTCTGAGAAAGGTAGTGAGAAATTTATTATAGATAGTAAATATGTTAAAGATAAGCTTGAATCAATCTCGAAACAGTTAGATTTATCAAAATTTATATTGTAATAAGCCTATAAATTCCGAGTCGGAATAATAGTCAGTGTATCTTCTATCCACCTTAGAAGATGTCTTGAAATCATTTAAGTAGCTAATTTATTAAGCATAACGGTAATCATATTAAAGAAAATATTGGTTTTTGAGGTAAGAGGAGAATGTTCGTAATCTTTGCTCATGCGCCTAAAATTGGAGAGCCAAGCAAAGGTTCTTTCAACTATCCAACGTTTTGGAATAACCTGAAATCCTTCAGCTTCGGGAT
>NZ_JACVWV010000047.1 GCF_014534705.1 Wolbachia endosymbiont of Pentalonia nigronervosa
TCCCGAAGCTGAAGGATTTCAGGTTATTCCAAAACGTTGGATAGTTGAAAGAACCTTTGCTTGGCTCTCCAATTTTAGGCGCATGAGCAAAGATTACGAACATTCTCCTCTTACCTCAAAAACCAATATTTTCTTTAATATGATTACCGTTATGCTTAATAAATTAGCTACTTAAATGATTTCAAGACATCTTCTTACACTGGGCTGCTGCAAATGGTCATCTAGAAGTAGTTAAATTATTAATTGCTAGTAGAGCGGATATTAAGGCTCAAGATGAGAGTGGGAAATATACTCCTTTACACCATGCTGCTGAAAGAGGTCATATAGAAGTAGTTAAACTGTTAATCACTAATGAAGCAGATATTAAGATTCAAGATAAGTGGGGATATCTTCCTCTATACCGGGCTGCTCAAGGAAATCATATAGAAATAATAGGATTTCTTATAGAAAAAGGAGCAAGTGTTAATGCTGCAGGTAAGTATGGCGACACAGCTCTACATTATGTTGCTCGCAATGGTCATACAGAAGCAGTGAAATTTCTTATAGCAAAATATGCAGATGTTCATGCTCTAAATGAAAATGGAGACACTCCTTTGCAAGGTGCTCAGGAAAATGATCATACAGAAATAGCAATGATTCTTATGGAAGCAATGGAAAGATCAAAGACAGCATTAACAGATGTTCAACATCCATCGCTAGGCTCTGATTCTAGGAGAAAATAAGGTAGAGAAAAAATAGAAGAAAGAGAGAAAAATCGGTAGTTTAACCTAGTGAAATAAAAAATGGAGAAACTACCGCATAAAATATTATAGCAAGTGAAGCAAAAAAAACACTCTGACAAGCGGATATTTGTTGAAGAAATTAAAATTCCTATATTACTACATTAACTATCTTGTTTTGTACTGCATATATAGAGCGAATTTTACTCCTATCAATTTTGTCCGAGATTGCATCTACAGCAATTTTCTTTAGCTCATCTACTGGTAAATCAATTACTACATTGATTGTAGAGCGTAGCTTTCCATTGACTTGTACTGCTACTGTTACTGTCTGATCAATTATTAATGCTTCATCAGCTTGAGGCCAAGGCTGAAGGTGTAACATTTCTTTACCACCTATTTCTTCCCATAAGTTTGCAGCTAAATGCGGTATGAAAGGTTCCATAACTCTGATTAATATACATATCCCTTCATCAATAAAGGATTTTCCTGTCTTTACATCTATTTCAGCGATTAAGTTCGTCATTTCACGTAGTTTTGCCACTGCGCAATTTAGTCGGCAGTTTTCTATATCACTGGTTAGTCCATGTAGGAGTTTGTGTATTTTTTTTCTGTATTCAAGCAATTCAGGTGCTGTCTGTTGACTATTATTGTAGTTTATATCTATGGGTTTTAATTGCATAACCATACGCCACAACTTATTTATATAGCGCGAACATCCTTCCACGCCACTATCTGACCATTCCATATCTTTTTCTGGAGGCGTGTCAGACAAGACAAACAGACGTGCAGTATCTACTCCGTATTTGTCTATAATAAAATTTGGATCAACCACATTTTTCTTTGATTTACTCATTTTCTCCACTTTTCCTGTTTGTACTTTTGCGCCTTTTGCTAGCAATTCTTTAGCTTCTTCAGGAAATAACCACTTGCCATTTTCATCCTTATAAGTGACATGACACACCATGCCTTGAGTGATCAATGTGCAAAAAGGTTCTTTTATGTTAAAATAACCGCATTTTGTTAGAGCTCGACAAAAAAAGCGGGAATAAAGCAAGTGTAAAATAGCGTGCTCTATTCCTCCTATGTAGTAGTCAACAGGCATGAAACGATCGCATGCGTCTTTGTTTAGCGATTTATCCTCACTGCAAAATGCAGCAAAGTACCAAGAGGACTCGAAAAAAGTATCAAATGTGTCCGTTTCACGTTCTGCTTGTTCCCCACATTTTGGGCAATTTACATATTTCCAAGTTGGATGTTGATCAAGGGGATTTCCACCAGAGGAGAAATTCACGTTTGTTGGCAGCATTACAGGAAGGTCTTGTTCTGGAACTGGAACAGTGCCACAAGCCTTACAGTATATGATAGGGATGGGGCATCCCCAGTAGCGTTGCCTTGAAACGCCCCAGTCGTGCAAGCGATAATTTATAGTTTTTTTGCCAACACCTTTTTCTTCAAGTTTTTTTATTATTACCTTTTTAGCTTCATCAACCAACAACCCGTTTAAGAATTCGGAATTGATCATTATTCCACCATCAGTATATGCTTCTTTTAAGATTTCCTGCGTGCTATCTGAAGAAATTACTGGAGTAATAGGTAAATCATATTTTTGTGCAAATTCAAAATCACGCTGATCATGTGCAGGACAGCCAAAAATTGCTCCTTCTCCATATTCCATCAACACGAAATTTGCTATATAGAGTGGTAACTCTTTATCAAGAAATGGATGCTTAACGTTTATTCCAGTGTAAATACCAATTTTCTCATCTACATTGCCTTTTGTTTCATTAATCGTCATTTCAGCGCATATCTCTTTGCCTTTTTCTTGCTGATAGGTCTTGATATCTTGTATGATTGGATGCTCTGGTGCCACTGCACAAAATGAAGCACCAAACAAAGTATGAGGATAAGTTGTAAAAACTCTTAATTTTTTGTCTAGACCAATCACATCAAATTCTATAGTGACGCCTTCTGATTTCCCTATCCAGCGCTCTTGCATTATTTTTACTTTTTCCGGCCAATTTTTTAAACTCTGCAGGCACTTCAGTAAGTCATCAGCAAAATCGCTGATCTTGAGGAACCACTGAGATAATTTGCGTTTTTCCACTATTGCACCGGATCTCCATCCTTTGCCATCAATAACTTGTTCATTTGCAAGCACTGTTTGATCTACCGGATCCCAATTGACCCAAGATTCTTTCCTATAGGCAATACCGTGTTTTAAAAAGTCCAAGAAAAATTTTTGTTCATGTGTGTAATACTCGGGTTCACAAGTGGAAAGCTCGCGATTCCAATTGTATGAAAGGCCTATAGATTTTAACTGCGTACGCATGCTGTCTATATTATCTCTTGTCCAGACTGCTGGGTTGACATTATTATCCCTCGCGGCATTTTCAGCAGGCAATCCAAACGCATCCCAACCTATGGGGTGTAAAACAGCAAATCCACTAGCCATTTTGTAGCGTGCTATTACATCGCCTATAGCATAATTACGTAAATGACCCATATGAATTTTACCAGATGGGTATGGAAACATCTCTAAAACATAACACTTCTTTTTATTACTACCCTTATTTACAGAAAAACTCCACTTGTCCTGGTAGAATTTTTCAATGCTTTTAAAATCGTATTTCATGACTTGAATTGTGCATTAAGTTGTGTTTCAGTTTAATTCATATGCAACAAAGGGTCAACTGCCTGACCATTGTACCTCATAGTGAAACATATTTGTGGGTTTTTGTCTTGTGTGCTGGATTTTCCTGCAGAACCAATGATTTGGTCTTGTTGTACCTCGTCACCAATTGCAACATATATATTTTTTAAATAAGAATATACAGTGGTATAGTGATCTTTGTGCTCTATGATAACAAGATTACCATACCATCTGAGCCCTTGACCTACATATATCACTTTACCGGACGCGGAAGCTACTACATCACTTCCATTACGAGAAGCGATTTTTATACCATCTTTGCATATCTCGTCTGTGGTATTAGATTTGAACTTTTCTGTAATTTCACCTTCAATGGGCATTATAAACTTACAATTTGTTACTTGTATGTTTTTATGTATCTTTATGGTCATTTTTTTACTTTTGTTTTTAATAACGTTATCTTTCATTAGATGATACTCTTGCATGCTTTCCAGGTCCCTTCTGCCATGAAATTCTTCACCTTTAAGCAATGCAGGTGCAGGCTTTTGTAAACCACAATTCACCAGTGCTGCTGATAATATAAAAAGTAAAACTATATTCCACATAAATTTAACTGCAGGCGATTTTTATAAATTCTATAAGTATAGGTTAAAAATTATAAATAGGTTAAAAATCAAGTTCAGTGTAATGTTGAGGAGGGGTTAATCCTGGCACTCTATCGGATAATATTTCACGAAAGCAAGGCATGGATTTAACAATGGAGTACCACTCCTTTATAATTTTACTCTTTTCCCATGGAAAACTACCTGTGTAATCTATAACAGAAATGTGTGATGCTAAAGTAATATCAGCCAAAGTAAATTTATCCGTTACAAGCCAAACATTTTTATTAATTAAGTATTCAATATATTCTATATGATAAGTTAAATTATGTCTGGCTGCATGAAGGAATCTAGAATCGGGATTGCGGTCAAGAATTATTCTTTCATTGATGATATACTTAGTGACTTCATTATAAAATTTATTATCGAACCAATTAATTAGAGCACGCACTTTAGATTTTATAATAATAGATGAGCCAAATAATCGAGTAGTATCATTATAGGTTTCTTCTAAATATTCACAGATGGCGCTGCTGTCTGTTATGATAAAACGATTATTTATTAAAACTGGTACCTGTCCTACTGGGTTGATTTCCATGAATTTATCTCGCTTCTCCCATGGATTTTCATGTATTAAGTCAAAGTTTAGCTTTTTCTCCTTGAGGTAAATTCTAACTTTTCTTGAGAACGGACAAAGAGGAAAGTGATATAACATCATAATTATTGCCTATATAACAATTGTCAGACTATAGCATGTAAGGCTTGCTAAATAAAAAAAAAAGTATAATATTGTATAAGGTATACAGACAAAAATTCTGTAACTTGGTCAGATCAGAAATGAAGCAGCCATATCAGAGCCTTTTTGGGTTGTATGCCTACTTTCATTATTTATTTTACGCTGTGAATATAGCATTAAAATATCGTCCTAGTAATTTCAAAGATTTAATAGGTCAAGAAACGTTAGTGCGTATATTAGAAAATGCATTTATTCTTAATAAAATCCCACAAGCTATATTACTTTCTGGTAATAGTGGAGTGGGTAAAACTACAACTGCAAGAATAATCGCTCTATGTTTAAACTGCTCTTCAGGGCCAACTTTTGAGCCATGTGGGTCATGTAAAAGTTGCTTAGCAATAAAAGATTCAAGGCATCCAGATGTTATTGAAATTGATGCAGCAAGCCATACTAGTATTGATGATATCAAGGTAATTTTAGGAGATATTTGTTATTCACCTCTAAGTTCTAAATTTAAGATTTATATTATAGATGAAGTGCACATGTTGTCCAATAGTGCATTTAACGCTCTGCTAAAAACACTGGAGGAGCCTCCATCAAATGTAAAATTTATTTTGGCGACTACTGAGGTAAGAAAAATACCAATAACTATTATTGCGCGTTGTCAAAGGTTTGATCTGCATAATATACCTACAGTTAAGATAGTGAAACGATTAACAGATGTTGCACAACAAGAAAACTATTCTGTTGAAAAAGGGGCGCTAGAGTTGATAGCGTACCACTCTGGAAATTCAATGCGTAATGCTTTGTTTTTGTTGAATCAAGGCGTACTGTATGGCAAAGATGGTGTGATATCCACCTCAAATATTATGAATATTCTTGGTTTAGTGGATCAAGGTATTATATTTGACTTATTACAGGCGATTTTAGATGGCGATTTACAAAAGGCTTTAACATTATTTGATAAGACAGCAACTTCTCTTAGTGTTTTTGAAAATTTATTGCAAAAAATTCAGTTGATATGTCGGTTTTTAATTACAAAAGAAATAGATGGTGTAATTGCAGAATATGAAGCTAGTAGAATAAAGGAGTTGAGTGTAAAAAAATCTATAGTATTTTTTTCTAGGTTATGGAAGGCTTTATTGAAAGGAATTCAAGATGTAAAAGCTTCAACATGCAGTGATGTGGCTGTTGAAATGATGCTGATAGGGCTTTGTTATCTTTCTGACTTACCTTCTCCAGAGCAGGTGATCAAGAAAGTGCTTTCTAAAAATGTGCAACAAGATAATAATAAACATGATTTCAATAAAATTTTAGAATTATTAAAGCAGAATAATCAAATTTATCTTTACAAACAGCTATCTAATAACGTACAATTAATAGAGTGTAGGCCTGGATGCTTAAAATTGAAGGCTATATCTAAGCTAGATAATAGCTTCTATGATAGTTTAAAAAGTTACTTAAGTAAAGCTACTATGCGCCAGTGGGTTATTATAATTGAGGAATTCACTGTGAGCAGTAGTGATAATCAGTTGCCTGCAGTTAAGGATATACTTAACACTTTTAAAGGTGCAAGGATAGTTAATATAGAAAATAAGGAGTAAGTTGTGGATTTTAGTCAAATAATGAAACAAGCGCAAGAAATGCAAAAAAAGCTTGAAGAAGCACAAAAAAAATGCATTGACAAAGAATATCAAGGTGTTTCTGGCGGAGGACAGGTTGTAGTCACTATTGTAGTTGTTAAGATAGGTAGTTACAAGGTTAAAAAGGTACATATAGCTTTAGAATGCATGAGAAATGAAGAGAAGGATGTGGTGGAAGACTTAGTTACAGCGGCGTTTAATGATGCTATCAAGAAAGCAGAAGAAGAAATGGCAAGCGTATCTTCTGATCTTGCTGGCATGATGGGGTTACCCCCTGGGTTTAAACTGCCTTTTTGAGTTTTTTTATGTGAGGTGTTTTAAAATAACGTAAGAAGAGGTGAAAATGAGTATTTATAACTTGCAAAGTGAGGGTGTGAATAAGGTTGAAGCTAACCCTATTGATATACAGATAGGGAAAAAAATAAGGCAGTGGAGATTGATGCGTGGGTTAACCCAGGCTCAATTGGGCGAGAAAGTAGGAGTTACGTTTCAGCAGATACAAAAGTATGAAAATGGAATAAACCGAGTTTTAGTTAGCAGGCTATATGATTTGGCAGTGGCTCTGTCAATAGATGTGTCACACTTCTTTTCTGATATACCTAACAATACAACAAAGTTAACAAGTTTACATGAAGGTGAAAACAAGGAAGGCTTTGATTATAATTATGGTGAAGGTGATGCAGAAAGTAAAGAGATATTAGGATTGGTGAGAGAATATAGAAAAATAAAAAGCAAAAAATCACGTAGTGCGGTGTATTCATTAATAAAATCTTTATCTTTCTCTCAAGATTAGTGTAAACTTCAAATATTTTCTGTTATTAAGTTATAATATTAGCTTGACTTATAGAAAGTTTAGCTTAAACTACAAAAGTGGAATTTTATTTTTTTTTTTATTAACGAGGGCAAATTATGAATTATAAAAAAATTTTTTCAGCAACAGCTTTAGTGACGTTGCTGAGTTTATCACACTCTGCTTTCTCAGATCCTGTTGGTGATGTGGAAGATGGAGATTCTAGTTACTACATTCGTGCACAATATCACGGTGATTTTTTCAACGTCATGAGTGACAAAGAACTTAAGTGGATGGATGGTACTACTGCAAAATCTCTTCTCGGTTTTAAAAAGGATGGGACAGGCGCAGAAGCTCCTTATAAACCTAAGTACACACCTTCTTTACTTGCTGGTGGTATTGCAGCTGGTTATACAATGGAAGGCATTAGAGCTGAGTTTGAAGTGTTTTATTCTGGCTTAGGCGTTGATGGTTCAGAGTATAAGCAAGGTGGTGATGCTAAACCTGACAATGCAAAGGCATTTGGTAAGGCAGATAGTACCTTAGTAGGGGATGTTGTTGCTAATGCAAAGGGAACAAATGATGGGTTTAAAAGTATAGTAGCAATGGTTAACGCATATTACGATGTAGATCTTGGTATGGAAAATATCCCTGTCACTCCTTATGTTGGTGCTGGTGTTGGTGCTTCACGTACTACATTTGCTGGTAACAGTAATTTTAAATTAGCTTATCAAGCAAAAGCTGGTATTAGTTATGCTGTGACTCCAGAGATCAAGGTATACGGTGGTTATCGTTATTTTGGTATGTATGGTGCCGAATTTAAAGATTCTGTGCTACAATACAAGAAGGGAGGTAGCGGTGCTGATAAGGATACTCTCGAGGATGTGAAGATAACTCTACAACAAGAAGGCCTTTACGGTACACTTGGTGTGCATGGTATTGAAGCTGGAGTGATGTTTCACTTCTAATCTCTTGAATTGACTGTCATTCCAATGTGTGGCTTTAAGTTACATTTTGGAGTGGCAGTTTTTTTATAGCCTAATGCGTAAGCTTAAGAAGTGTGTAGCATTGATAGTTGCTGCTGGTGTTGGCAATAGGTGTAATACTTCTATTCCTAAACAATACATAAAATTTGCAGGTGAACCTGTTTTACTTCATGTAATTAAAAAATTTCTAGCTAATCAGTACATAGACTGCGTAAGAGTGGTAATTAATAGAAACCACGAGCATTTTTATAGGGATGCAGTGTCCTCAATTGTGAATACTAAATTAGACCTCTTGCAAAACCGATTTATGACGAGAAACGTTTTAGGAGAAACGCAGGCGAGCACCGCAGAATACTTAGATGTATTTGAGGAGCGTAGGCAAGTTTTGACAACAAAATTGCCGTCAGAAATAGATTTTGCAAGAGGTCTATTAATGAGCCCAGTGTATGGAGGAGAAAGCAGGCAAGATTCAGTTAGATTAGGTCTAGAAAGCTTGCAGACCGATTATGTGATGATACACGACGCTTGTAGACCCTTTGTTTCGCATACCTTAATAGAGAAATTAATTGAATCTATGAGCTGTGGTAATGAGTATATGGGAGTTGTTCCTGCAATAGAGGTTGAAGATACTGTGTCACTGGTGGATAATGGTTCGATCAAATCTACAATCTGCAGAACAAAACTCAGGGCGATACAAACTCCTCAGATTTTTAATTTTGCGGAATTATTGTTATGTCATCAATCAACCAAAGAGAGTTTTACTGATGATTCTTCACTGGTGATGGCATATAACAAGCATGTTGCAATTATTCAGGGTGAAAAAGGCAATTTTAAGTTAACTACAGAGGAGGATATTAATATGGTAACTGCAGAGTCAAAGTATCGTGTTGGAAGTGGTTATGATATACACAGGTTTAAAAGCAGCTTGATTAAAAAATGCTTGATTAAAATTTGTGGTGTAGAAGTTGAGAGTGAAATGGCAATAGAGGCTCATTCTGATGGTGATGTTGCTATACACGCAATTGTTGATGCAATATTAGGAGCATTGGGATGTGGTGATATAGGAGAGCATTTTTCTCCTGATGATCTCCAATGGAAGAATTGCGATTCATCTTATTTTCTTAATTTTGCTGCTGAAAAAGCGCAAGAAAAGGGATACAGTGTATCTAACTTGGATATTACTGTGGTATGTGAAAAGCCTAAAATATCACCTTATAAAACAGAAATGAGGAAATCTATAGCAAAGATACTCAAAATTAGTGATGAGCTTGTAAACATTAAAGCAACGACAGCAGAGAAGTTAGGTTCCATTGGCAGAGCGGAAGGGATAGCAGCATACGCTACAGTGTTATTGTATTCGTTCAAATAGGCTATTGCTTAGGTAGTGTAGACATTCAAAAAGAAAGGAGTTATAATAACAATTTTTGAGAGAAGCTAAGGATGTTATACGACTTAAAAGATAAGCAATGGGAAAGGATAAAGGAGAGTTTACCCGGAAAGAAAGGGGATAGTGGAAGGAGTGCAAAGGACAACAGAAAGTTCATAGCAGCAGTGATGTGGATAGGGCGAACAG
>NZ_JACVWV010000048.1 GCF_014534705.1 Wolbachia endosymbiont of Pentalonia nigronervosa
ATTATATATCTTATTGCATTAATAATCGCTCTAATATCGTGTTTTCTTGGCCTTCCTATTGCCCCTTGTGCAACGTATGGCTCTAGTATTTCCCATTCTTTGTCACTTATGTCACTTGGATACATTTTTTTACCTCTTAATTCTACATTTGCTTTAGTATATTTATCTTTTCATTTCTTTTCAAGACATCTTCTTAGATCGCAACTGTTTTTTCTTGTGCAACACACTTTGAACTTTATTTCCTAATTCATTTAAGGTAAAAGGTTTTGGTAAAAAATGAAAATCTCCTACGTTAATGTCATCATTTTTTAAGAAAGTGTCTTCTGCATATCCTGAAATAAAAATTACATTAATGTTTGGTCTATGAATCAGTGCTTCTTTAACTATTTCTGGGCCACTAATTTCGGGAATTACTACATCAGTGATTATGAGATCTATATGTTGACTTCCTTCACTGATTATTTTCAATGCTTGACTACCTATGCTGGCTTCTATTACATTAAACCCTTTTCTTTTCAGTGCCTTAGTGGTAAATTCCCTTACTGAATCTTCATCTTCAATTAATAAAATGATACCACTATCTTTCGTTTCATTTACTACCAACTTTTCTGTTTTTTCGTGCTTTTCCTGTTCATCACTTTCATCTGATACATAAACCATAGGTAAAAATATACTAAATTTAGTTCCTTGATTTACTTGAGTGGTAATATAAATATATCCTTCAGTCTGTTTTATAATTCCATATACAGTTGAAAGACCAAGCCCTGTACCAGAAGTAATATCTTTAGTAGAAAAGAATGGATCAAACACTTTTTCGATTATGCTGCTTTCTATACCACAGCCAGTGTCAACCACTTCAATCACAACGTAATTTCCATGCTCAATTGCTTCCTTGTCCGGAGAATACATATCTTGCGATATAGAATTTAGGAAATCAATTTTTTTGTTAAAAGTCTGTATGGTCAATTCCCCACCCTTTTCCATGGCAGCGCTAGCATTAACTACTAAATTAATTATAACTTGCTCCAATTGTCCTTGATCAGCTTCAACAGCACCTAAATCTCCATCATAGTAGGCAGTAAATTTTATATTTTCACCTATTAATCTTTTTATCATTTCATAAAGATTAGCTATTGTGCTATTCACATCAATAATTTTTGGCTGTAGGGTTTGCTTCCTTGAAAAAGCAAGCAATTGCTTAACTAAATTTGATCCACGTTTCGCATTTTGTTGTATTTGTATTATGTCTCCAAAAGACGAATCACCAGCTGGATGTTGAAGTAAAAGTAAATCACAGAACCCTATTATTCCGGTAAGTATATTGTTAAAATCATGAGCAATCCCTCCTGCTAATTGACCTATAGCTTGCATTTTTTGGTAATGCTCAAGTTTCATTTCCAGATTTTTATGCTCAGTGTTATCAACAAAATAACAAAGTATAAACATAGTTTTATTATGAAGGAATTTATTAAAATATATTTTCGTGTTGTCATTATTATTCAATTGAACATCAAAGGATGCGTTATTTATTCTGTTACTTAAAAAATACTCACGTATCTTTCTGTGATAACTATCAGATATAATGGTGAAAATTGAATTTTTATCTGACCCAGATAATTTTATTAGCGCTACATTTTTCTTTACAAAATTGCCGTTTATGTCGCATTGAGCAATAGCAATCGGTGAATTAGTAAAGCAAGGATGCAGTTGGTAATCAATAATATTTGATTCAATCGGTGTAATGAAACCATGTATATAATTGTGATTATACTTGTCACAAAATATAGCAGTGCTCATATAAGCTTTGAAGGGAATACCACGTGTAGTAACAAATAAAGTTTCATTGGTGTTACTAGATTTAGACTGTGACGTAAAATCATTAATTGAACTGCCTTTTTCAAGTTTTTTTAGTTCAAATATATTCAAAAAACTTTCATTTGCAGACAGAATTACTCCTTTAGTATTTGCAATATAAGTTCCTATATTGTGTTTTTCTATTAGTTCTTCATATACTTGTTCCTTATTTATTTTTGTTGCTTTTAAAACGAAATATCCACTCGGTCTTGCTATTGGGGCAAATGATAGATTTAAAATTTTATTATCATTAATGGCAATTTGAGGATTATCAGGTATAGGTTCAAAAAATAAAAGGAAGTTAGATAACCTGTTTTTTTTGCTTAAAGAAATGCACACCTGTACAGAGGAATTATTTTTTAGGGCATTGTGAAATGCTTTTTTGTCTGCCTCTGAAATATTTCCTGCATCAAGAATCTGATTTAAGGAAGCTTTATTACTCATATGATCTTTGAATCTTTCATAGAATCTTGCATCAGCATAAACAATATCTTCATTCTTATGTATAATCAGACAAAATTCTGTATTATGATTCAGTGCATTTGCAAATATTGCATTCTGAAACTCTACGGTACTCAGTATATATCTGTAACGTTTGACATTATATGCTATAAATAAAGTTGCTAGAGTGCTAGCGACTAAATTAATTTCTATGTTAAAGTGCTGATCACATGCGTCAGAAAAGTAAAGTATTGATATTACTATAGAAGGCAGAAGCATAATGGTAGCCATTACTGTAATTGACATCCCATATTTTCTTAAGATAAAGTCTACTCTATTCTCTTTTTTATTATCTATATATCTTTTACTCATTATTCACATAAAAATGTTTTATTATATTGACATCATTATTATAGACTTATTAATTTATTGATAACATACAGTGTACCTTAAGTGAAAAATACTAAAAAGTAAATACATAAATTATGGAAATGCAAAAAAAACAAGCATTAGAGTGGTTTTGTGCATTGAGAGATGACATCGTCGAATCTTTCTTATCAATTGAAGCACAACTTTCTGGAGAGCCCAAAATCAAGAGAAAAAAATGGGAGCGTCCAGGAGGTGGAGGTGGTGAATCCACAATTATTTATGGCAATGTTTTTGAAAAAGTTGGAGTAAATGTTTCGAAGGTACATGGAAAATTTTCAGACTCAGTCATAAATGAAATTCCTGGTGCAAGTGAAAGCAATGGAGAATTTTGGGCCAGTGGTATATCTGTAGTCTCTCACATGCAATCACCTCTTATTCCTGCAGCTCACATGAACACAAGGCTAATATATACTTCAAAACAGTGGTTTGGTGGGGGAATGGATTTTACGCCAGTATATTATGATGAGGAAGATCATAAGTATATTCAAAACTCAATAAAAATAGCATGTGATACGTTTAATCCTGAATATTATTTAAAATTCAAGCAACAGTGTGATGACTATTTCTTTTTGCATCATAGAAAAGAACCACGCGGTATTGGCGGTATTTTTTATGACAATCTTAATTCAAGTGATTGGAATAACGATTTTAATTTTACAAAAGCAGTAGGAAAAACATTTCTAGAAATCTACTCGCACATCATACGTAAGCACATGGATAAGTCTTGGAGTAATGAACAGCGTGAATGCCAATTAATAAAACGCGGCAGATACGTAGAATTTAACCTGTTATATGATCGTGGCACAAGATTTGGGTTAATTACTGGTGGCAATCCAGATGCAATTATGATGTCAATGCCACCATTGGTTAAGTGGTTATAATAATAGACCTAATAAAACTAGCAACCAGGTTGGCTGGTATGCTCTGCTCCACAAAAAAATGTTTTTACCCTTTCAAAATAAGTAGGTGGAGTTTGAACTTTATCAATCATAGCATCTACTGCATCTTTCATCGCTTCATCTGTAAGTAATTCTTGTAGTTTATGTTTTATAATGCTCCTTCTAACTCCTTCAAACTCTGTAACTTTTTCAACTTTTTTAACTTCTTCAACCCCATCAACTATTTCCACTACTTCAACTACTCCAACTTCCTTAACTCTTTTTCCGTACTGATCATAACAATACACATATAATTCATTAAAAACATACTGTGTTGCATCTTCCATTAATCTACTCATGTCATCTTTTACTTTAGGATTCATATCCCTTTCAAAATAAAAGTCACCAAAATTGTTTTTTAAAAATTTTATCCTTTGATTACTACAACCTAGAAGAAATTGTTTAGTAAATTCAGGAATTTTATCATTTACTTGCTTATCTACAAGTGTAAATTTATTTTCTGGGTCAACGCCGCTAAGCGCGTAAATAATACGATTAAACATTCCACCAGGACATTGGAATTCTTCGCTTAAACTCAACAACAACCTACCTTTAAAGTTCTTCATGTTTATTCCTTGCTCTCGAGCTGTAATTAAAACTAAATTTGCCGTTTGTGTGAGCGTGAGTTTAGTGTCTGGATCTTTCCACTTTCGCCAGTCATAACGATCTGGATCTTCGGAAGTATTAACATTGGGAGTATTAAAGTTAAAATAATGCATTTTTAGTAGATTTTTTTTCCAAGCTGTAAGTTCTTCTGAGTTATTTATATAATCCTCAAATTCTTGATCCAACACATTTGGCTGAGTACCATGCTTTGTTTTGAGCTCTTGAGCACATCGAATAACACTACGTTCAAAACTCTTCGTATGAACACTCTGACTACCGCTACCTACATCGCTTACATCAAACAAAAAGCTTAGTTGTGCTACATTCAACCCAAGCGGTGAGAATAATTTTATTAATGGATACTTTATTAGCTCAAGCAGTGCCACTGGAGCCAATATTATAGCATTTAATAATGTTAAGGCTGCACAAACCACAATCCCATTGCCTCCTTTTCCATGGCCACTAAAAATAGCTTCGAGCACCCACTTATTGACTAATGATACCTTCGATGCACAGTATAGAAATGGTCGTTGAATGCAATATATTGCATATATGGCACAAAACAGCATCTTATCCTTTAGACTTATTGTTGGGTCATTATATACTTCAAGAAACATATTCTTATTATCTGACAAATTTGTATTTTTAAAAGACTGATAACTACTTTCAATTTTCTCTGTAAAAGCAGCACTTACCTTATGTATCAAATAACAGGCAAAAGGAAGGGCAATCAAAGCAGTAATTAACACCAACACACTTAATGTTATAGCTACTCCTTCACTTGCGTTTTGTGCAAGAAAAAATTTACGCAGCATATCTATAGCCATGCCAAGATAAGTTTCAAAAATAATCTGAAGAAAAATAGCTGCTGCAGCTAAGATAACACAAAGTGCTATCATACCACAAATGTCGAGAATTTTTTTTAACGTTGGATTTATCATAATTACTACTTCATTAACAAGTTTTACTTTTAGCATAAAATTAACAAAAAGCAAGCTAACTCAAATTAATATTCACATGTCCCATTTTGCGCTTATCTCTAACTTCTTTTTTTCCATATATGGTCAAACTAGCTCTATTATCACTCAAATATTTATGAGAACAATATATATCTTTACCTATTATATTTTTTGTTACACAAGGAAAACGTAATATTACTTCTTGCATAGGCAATCCGCATATTGCTCTAACTAATTGTTCAAATTGACTTACATTACACGCATCTAAACTCCAGTGGCAGGAGTTGTGAGGCCTTGGAGCTATTTCATTGACTAGCAACTCATTATCCTTAGTGATGAAAAACTCAATCGCTAAAATCCCTATGAGATCAAGAGCGCATACTATTTTCTCTGCAATTTGCTGGACATTATTAGTTAAGTCATCATCAATTTTAGCTGGTACCGTTGAAGTGTCTAATATTCCATCAATATGACAATTTTCTGCGATAGGAAAAAACGCTATTTTACCATCTTTATTCCTTGCAACCACTACCGAAATTTCTTTTAGTAAATCAACATTAGCTTCAAGAATATATTGTGTATTCCAATGTACAGAATCTATCTGAGAATGATTATAGATTACATGCTGTCCCTTGCCATCATATCCCATTTCCGCCGTTTTAAGTCTCATTGGGTAGCTATCGCTTTCTAGTAGCTCATCACAGTTTTTTATACTTCTGTACTGAGCAGTTTTTATTCCCAAGCTTCTGATAAAATCTTTCTCTCTTAGTCTATTTTGTGAAATGTATAGCGCCTTCTTACCAGGATAAAAATCTGCGTACTGTGATACAATATCAATAGTACTGCAAGGAATATTTTCAGACTCAATGGTAATCAAATCTACACTCTTAGCAAAAAGTTCTAAGGCATTTTTATCAGAAAAATCCGCTATCGTTAAATTATTAGCCACACAACAAGCAGGTTCATCCTTAGTATTAGCAAATATGTGTGTTTTTTGCCCATACTTTGTTGCAGCAATTGCTGTCATTTTGCCTAATTGCCCACCACCTATTATGCCTATTACTTTCGCGTCAAATATATTTAATTTTTTCATACTTATAATATTTCTTATCAACGGTACTTGAAAAATCGATGAAAATGGTATATAATAGAAGTGTTCTTTACCTTAATCATCAATACACAAAATGACTTTCGAATATACACTAACTACCAATTTTGTCAAAGTTACAGTTTCGCCAATTTACGTTGAAGAGCATTCAATTCCTTATGAAAATTGTTATGTATGGATATATAATGTTAAAATAAAGAATCAAAGTAAATCAACCATTCAACTAGTAAGCCGTCACTGGCAGATAATGGATTATACAGGAAAAATAAATGAGATCGATGGTATCGGTGTAATTGGAGAACAACCTGTGATACACTCTGGAGAAATATTCAAATATACTAGTGGGGCATATTTAAACACACCATCAGGAATAATGCAAGGCAGATATGAATTTCTAGATGAAGAGAGCACACAGCTGTTTAAGGTTATAATACCCTCTTTTTCTTTGGATAGCCCATACCTCAATACTAGACCACATTAGCATTGCATTCAACTATAGAATAAGCTATTAAGTAATAAGTAAAATAAATTATATGACACTTAGACTTATTCCAGACAATCTCAATATAGAGTTTAGTAGATACAAGAAATTTACTACATTAATGAGTATTATTCTTGTTGCGCTTTCAATGTTCATTGTTGCATTACGTGGAATAAATCTAGGAATAGACTTTACAGGTGGAATTTTGATAGAAATTTCATCACCTGATAAAACTAGCTCACTTCTTGATGCACTAAAAGAAAACGGATTTACAGTACAGAGTTCACAATCAGGTGATAATTTGGTCATGTATTTTCAGGACATAGGAGATGAAAGCACGATCAAAAAAATAAAAACTGTCTTAGAGGAAAAATCAGGGAGCTCTATTATTTATCGTAAAATAGACTATGTGGGTCCACAGATCAGCTCAACACAAATCTTTGAAGGAGTGTTGGCTATACTTTCTGCAATTGTTGGGATATTTTGTTACATTTGGGTGAGATTTAATTGGCGGTACGGTTTAGGTGGAACAGCAGCACTAGTCCATGACGTAATTTTAACCATGGGTTTTATTAGTCTTATTGGTATTGAATTTAATATTTCATCTACTGCCGCTCTACTAACTGTTATTGGTTATTCAATTAACGATTCAGTTGTTATATATGATCGAATCAGGGAATATGGCAAACAAATAACAAGTAAAATAATAGATAAGAGTATTAATGCCACGTTATCTCGTACAATATTTACTTCTGGCTCAACTCTTCTTGCAACCATTCCCCTAATATTAATTTGTAAGGATACAGTAAGAGATTTTAGCTTAATCATCTTTTTTGGTATTGTAATTGGTACTTATTCCTCAATATTTATATCTGTTCCTATACTGACTGTAAAAAATCAGGTATAATTTGAAATAAATATTTTTTATGTTATGTTTAATAGAGCTAATTGGAGTAAAAAAATATGGTACAACAGACTATTAATGCAGAGTTACGTGATGTAACAAAAACAATACACTCATTAAGAAAAAATGGCTGTATTCCTGGAGTGATATATGGCAAAGGGCGTGAAAATATAAATTTAACATTATCTGCCAAAGAGTTTACAAAACAGTATAAATTAGGGTATCTTTCTGCACATCTAGTAGAATTGAACATATCAGGCAAGAAAGAATACGTTGTTGTTCGCGATATTCAATGGCACGTGGTAAAAGATACTGTGCAACATGTTGATTTTCAATTTGTAGATAAAAATAGTGAAATCAAAATAGATATACCTTTATCATTCATAAATGAAAGCAAAGCACCAGGAATCAAGTTAGGTGGAGTACTTAATGTTCTATGTCGTTTTATTACCATAAAATGCTCCCCTTATAAAATACCTCAAATTATAGAGGTTGATCTATCTGGTAAAATGATAGGACAGTCTATACACGTTAATGATATAAAATTACCAGAGGGCATTAAGCTTGCAGCTCATGAAGAAGAAAATTTTACTATTGTAACAATTTCCTCTGCTGATAGTGACGTTGAAGAACCTAAAGAAGAAGTAGCACTATAGTGTATCTAATAGTTGGGCTTGGTAATCCTGGTGAACGATATGAACTGACTTATCACAATATAGGATTCATTATTGTTGATGCAATTTGTAAGTACTGGTGTTTTCAAGCTTTTTCTAAAAAAAACAATTACCTGATAACTTCTGGTACAATTAACGGTAGTAAAGTATTATTATTAAAGCCTTATTCATTCATGAATAACTCAGGTATTTCTGTTGTAAAGATATTAAATTTTTATAAGATTTCATTAGATAATGTGATAGTGATACATGATGATGCCGATTTACAGCTAGAAAGAGTGAAAATAAAACAAGGCGGCAGTTCTGCTGGACACAATGGACTTAAATCTATAGATAGCTTTATTGGTAATAATTATTGGCGGCTAAGATTTGGAATAGGTAGACCTGAAGACAAAAGAGGCCTAGCAGATTATGTATTATCAAAAATTACAGATACTGACAGCATTACTCAGTTAGTTGAAAGGATAACAAAAAACATACACTTAATGCTCAATAAAGAAAATACTGCTTTTATTAATCAAATTATACAATGTTCATGACCTTCAGACATGAATTTACAAAAAAAATGGGGCGAGCGACCAGGATCGAACTGGCGACATTCAGTACCACAAACTGACGCTCTACCAACTGAGCTACGCCCGCCACAAGTTACACATTGTAACAATAATACCAATAACCTGCAACCTTAAGTCAACAAAAGACCTCTTTCAAAATTGAAAAAGAGCAAAAAAATTATTTGTACGTCATTTTCAAATGGTAAGAAACATAATTTTCGGCTTTTCAAGGAGTCAAAAGTGGCAATATTACCGGAAATCAAGGTTTTAGCAGATAGCGGTTACAGAGGCTTGCAAAAAATTCACAAAAACGTTAAATTGCCGCATAGAAAGACGAAAAAGAAGCCATTAGATAAGGAAAAAAAGAAAGAAAATCAAGAACTTGCAAGTCAAAGGGTGGGAGTGGAAAATGTGATAGGTTTGTTGAAAAGGTTCAAAATTATAGCAGATCGATATAGAAATAGACGCAAACGTTTTGGTTTTAGAAGATGTCTTGAAATCATTTAAGTAGCTAATTTATTAAGCATAACGGTAATCATATTAAAGAAAATATTGGTTTTTGAGGTAAGAGGAGAATGTTCGTAATCTTTGCTCATGCGCCTAAAATTGGAGAGCCAAGCAAAGGTTCTTTCAACTATCCAACGTTTTGGAATAACCTGAAATCCTTCAGCTTCGGGA
>NZ_JACVWV010000049.1 GCF_014534705.1 Wolbachia endosymbiont of Pentalonia nigronervosa
AATTTAATTCCTTAGCACTTTTCTTGTCTTGAATTTCAGGTACAGTAGTTAAGATTGGTAATGCATCTAAAACTTTGCCAAGGTGAGCAGAAAATTGGGTAAGATTTCTAGTTAAGTGGTTAAGAAACTCGACAATGGATATATTAATTCCAAGTACAAGAGCTATATCTCCTATTGCAACCTTATTTAATTGATAATCCTGGATTAAAAAATACAAGCTCACTGCTTGTAGTATGTCGAACGAATAGCCATATATAAACCAAAGCCAAAAGTATGCCCATTGTAATTTTCTCTCTGCAATAGTTCTTTTCTTGCATATTCGAAAAAATTTGCGTTTCTCATGTGCTTGCTGAGAAAACAACCTTACTGATATAACATTTAAAATACTATCCGCTATACTAGCTATTACTCGTGAACTTTGTTTAGAATGACTATCAGCTAACCCAGTAAGTACACGAAAGCTAAAAATCGAGACTAAAACAAAAATGCTTACCCAACTGAATGTAGCGATTGCAAACTTCATATTCACTAGTGATAAGGTGTAAATAGCTAAGATTAATGCTATACTATAACTAAAGAAACAATCTATGAGTAACCTTATTAACTCTATCACACTATCCATTAAGTTACTAATCCTATGTACTAAACTTCCAGATAAATTGTTCTGATAATAGGAATGGTCTTGTTGAAGTAGTCTACAAAAAGACATATCAGCTATTTTTTGACGCATTGAGGTAAACATGCGAATGTCAACAAAATAGCCATAGAATCTAAAAGCAGTAGTGATAAGTAATGCCATACAAAGGTAAGCGCTTACAGGTAATAAAAGATTTTCAATTATATTACCTTCCTGATATTTTACAGCTGTATCTAAAATATTTTTTACTAAATACTTTCTAAAAGATAAATCAATAGCTACCACTAGGGCAATTAGAGACATTATAAGTATATTAAGCTTGAATTTAGATACTATATTCAAAATGAACATAAATACACATTTGAAGCTATTAAATCTACTTTGATTCATTTATAATTCCAACTCTACTATATTAACTTTTTTATTGAGAAATACAAGTAGTGAAAACCATAAATTTTTGTATATTTTTCCGGAGATATCTCCAGCATCGTGTAGTGTTGACGCTTGATTCAGAATAAGTAGCTTACATAAATCTCGCTTAGCTTCAGCAGTGTTAATTTCAGGAATGCTTATAGTTGCATCTGTAAGAAAAGCTAACCAGTTCTTAATAAGTTCTTTCGTGTTTTCCGCTTTTATACCTTTATTGTAACCAAATAATGACAAGCATTCTCTCAGCATAGATTCTGTCAGCTCACCACAATTTAGTATACCAAAAATCGAATGCTGAGGTTTTGGCACACAGGGAAGATTTTGATCTTTTATAATCCACCTTGTTACATAAGCAAATCTATCTTTAGCATCTATGTTCTTATCGCTACCATGCCATAATCGTGAGTCAAAAACTATTGCATCTCCTGCTGAAATAGGTAGTGACTTAATTTTATAATTTTCTCGATTATCTGAATATTGATCAAAAAAATATGGATACCAAAAATCGACCAAAGGCTTTATTTCCCATTTGTGGCTGTTTTCTATAATTTGCAGTGCACCTGAAGTTTCACTGACATTATTCAAAGCTAACCAAATGGAAAAATGGTAAGGATCATTAAAACTATAAGAGATGTCCTGGTGAAAGGGAACTGCATCTATTAAATCAGCAGTTTTACATATAACATTTGATTTCTTTTTCAGTATTTGACACTGAAGTGATTTTTCAAGATAACTTTTGATAATTTCATCTAATACTTGAGACACAATTTTAGTCACCTGAGATGATGTCCCCCATCTTCCAGTACAGCTTAAATAATCGGCAGTTGAAATACCTAATTCTTGGGATAATTTTGATATAATACTTATTATATCATTTAAAGACTTGGCGATTAATTCTAAAGGGATAAGATTTTTGATAATAAAGAAACCACTTTTTTGCAGTATTTTCATATGATTAGTACCTGAGATCAATAGCTGATAAATAATCTGTTAAAGGAATAACATCGAAAACCTTGAATCCCTTTACTTGTTTTAATATTTTTTCCCAATCACTTAATGTTCTTAGCTTACCTCCTGTTTCAACCATTATATTAATATCTACAGAGCCTCCTGCTGAAGAATGGTAGTCTAAAATAGTTTCTATTAATAAAACGCGTGGTATTCCTTTATCTTTAACCAACCTTAAATAAGATATCACTTTATCATCATCATAATGCTGCAAGAAACGATAAAAGATGCCCAGTTCATAATCTATAGCTGATAATTTTTCTTGAACTATGGGCTTGACTTTCAAATCTTCTATTACCGGCTCAGGTACTTTATGTTCATCATAATAATATAAACCTATAGAACCTTTGTTGTATATATAAGCAAGAGATAAAGAGTGTACACCAAATAGTAATATATTCTTAGCACCATCTATATTAATCATGGAATTAAACTCTTTAGTATCAAATGCAGAATATCCTAGCAATGCCTGGTAAAACGCTATTTTTCTATCTTCTGATTCTTCTCTTTCCTTAAAAGATTTAAATGAAGGCATCTGTTCCTGCCTTAATACATCGGTAATTCTTAACCAATTCTTTTCGACAGCAACTCTTGCCCACATTACTGCCGCTTTAGACAAAAACGGTATTTCCTTAAAGCACTTACCTTTTGACGATAGCTGCCATAAGTTCTGCTTCTTATTATAACCGACAAACTCTATTTCCCATAATGCTCTCAATAGCCTTTCCAGGTTTGGAATTGTAATGCTTAACCTTTGAGATAGAACTTTGGTAGTTGCTGGTAAGATACTTGGCAAATCAAGTTCAATAGCAGCGTTTGTTAGATAAGTTTTCCAAAAAGCTGACAGTTCTGCTGAAATCTTATGTACTTGAGATTCTTGATTTACTTGAAATTCTTCACCTAAAGTAAAAATACTAAATTTTATGTTCCCTGCAATATCAATCTGCCCTAGTATACCATCAAAAGTTTCAACTTTTGCCATATCATTATAAAACGCGTCAACCATTTTAAACCTTTGCTGGTAGACAGGACTGCCGTTGACATCTATATGAAACCAACCATGCTGATCTTCTGCTATAGAATATCCTTTGTGGAAAACGTTAAGCTTCTTATACCACTTGTTATGCAATAGTTTGCCATGATTATCGATGTGTGTTGCTTTGCCATCTTTATAAACCACCGCAATACCATCTTTAAAATCCCCAACATAATCATATTCTTCTTGATAAATCCTATTGCCATTTAAATTAATATGAAAACATTTATCATGCCTTCTAACTACACAGATATCTTCCTGATAGTTCCCAACCCACTGATAGAGCTGTTTGTACGCTTTACATCCAGATGGATCAATGTGGTAATATCCCGTATGATCTTCTATAGCTGCTCTATTGCAGTAGAACCCAAAAGTTTTTAGAAATCTATTATGATAAACTGCTCTTCCCTTTGTATCGATATGATAAGCACCTGTCTCATCATAAACTGGTGCAAGACCAGGATCATGAAATTTGCCAACTTTTATAAACCTATTTTCATACAAAGGATTTCCTAGTAATTCGTGAAACCTTTCACATGATGAAACTTTAATAGATTTAAGATGTTGATTGTCCTCGATTAGTTTATCAAAGGTTTTCTCATATTGCATGTCTTGCATAATTCATAATGTAAATAATTCTTTTGTAAGTTTAGATACTCACTACTCTGCCATATTTCCTCCAGCTTAACTTCATTAACATTGCCAAAATTTCCTAATGTTTTACGGAGTTCATCTGGAGCACAACAAGGACTAAACTTTCCTTCATTGTTTATCCATGCTTCTTTGCCTAAAAATGGACACTGACCACCTGGAGCCAAATCTTTTATACCTTCCTTAGAAAGAATCGTAAAATTTTCTAATTTTATTTTTGTACCATTTGGCAATGGCATACTGTCCCTAAGTTCATATAACCTTCTCACTTCCGTATTCCATCTATTGATTGCTGATACATCTCTCCTCATAGATAGATCCTTAATTTCGGTAAAATGTGCCCAAAGATGATGTCCTTTAACTCTATCTACGCCATTTTTTATGGCCATCTCAACTATGTCATAGAGTTCATGTAAATTACTTTCTAAAAATGTTAATTGCAAAGTAACGGTACATCTCTTACCTGTATCACTAAAATACTTGTCTCTAACTTCAAGAAAAATTTTTAAATTTTCTGTTACTATTTCCCATTTCGAGCCTTTCATAATTTTCTCATGAGTTTCTTTTGTTGCTCCATTCCAGGAAATCTTAATATCAGATAGAATCGGTACCAATAGTTCAGCCCACTTTTTAGCTCCTTTAATAGGGAAAGAACCATTAGTTGTTAGGTTAAGTTTCAGACTGAATTCATGGCACAAATTGATTATTTCATCAAATTTTTTGTACATTAAAGGCTCACCCATAGTAGAAGGAATGATTTCCCTTAAAGGTGTACCAGTTGCTTCCTTAATTACTTTTCTGATAGTTTCTATCGATAGTATTTTAGGCTTTATCCCTTTGGCTTTCTTTTCCTCTTTAACTTTACTGTATGGTGAAAAGCATTCGCACATTATACAGGAGAAATTACAATAGTCTGGGTTAGTATCAAAAGTAATTCTCCAAGGACCAGGTTTTACAGGTATTGATTTACCTTTACTTGCAATGACATTACAGTAAATTTTGTTAAGTTGTTTGGTATGCTCACTTATAGAAGGTACATTACCATTTTCAGTGTAAAGATAACCTACTTGTGTTAGTTTATTATATGACTTTTGGTCTGTAGATAGAACCTGCATTTTTTCTGACAAACTACTTGCGTCTCTGTGCTTAAATAGCAACCCATTTACTCCGTTCCTTACGTATTCTGCCATACCACCATAATCGGCTGTTATAACTGGTACTCTAAGCTGCTGCGCTTCATGTATAACTAGTGGTGAATTTTCACCCCAAATTGAAGGAACGACTATTGCATCAACTTTATTAAATACGTCAGTAACTATATTCTCATTATTATAACTTCCCATCCATTCTATCCTTTCTTTAACAGCGCACGGAAATTGATCGGCAATTGTTTTTAGAGTTTTGGTTTCTTCTCTTACTGCTCCCCAAATTCTAAGTTTTGCTTTAGATGGTAAATTAGAGAAAGCTTTCAGTAAAAGATCTACACCCTTTTCAGGAGTATGAGTACCGATATAACCGAAAACGAATTCTTTCTCTTGCACTCTACTTCTACCCTTAAGATGATTTAGATCAAAACCATAATCGAGATAAGAAATTTTACTGACCGGAATATTAAAATCTTGAATAAACTTATCCATCAAAAACTTTGATGGAGCAATAAAGTGATCTATATAGTCTATTATTTTTCTTGTGTGCTTCATTCTAGTTGTAACCCATTGTTCCCAATAAGTTAAGTCTGAACTCAGAAATTCTTTATTCCCTGTAAAATATCCCTTATAACATTGAGTTGCACATTTTTTGTCTTCTTGCCCATCACAAAGCTGTAATAAACTCTCAGAATTGCGCTGAATAAATCTTCCTCGTGGGCACATCAACCAAAAGTCATGCAGTGTAAAAACTGTAGGTATATTATCCTTAAAGGCAATTTCTGGTAAAGTTAAAGACAGATGGTTAAGGTGGCCAAAATGAATGAGGTCTGGCTGAAAATTATCTACTACCTTCTTAAATACTGTATCTATTTTTTTGCTAATGAATCTACTACGATATTTAACATTAATTAGATGTAATAAGATACCGTGATCTAATGTTGTACTATAGTGAAAGTCAGGCAAAAAGACATTTTCCTGCCTAGTAAACACCTGCATCTCATTGTTATTGGCTAGTTCATGGGCAAGAGTTTGGCTGTAAACCTCCGAACCAGCATTATAATAAGGAGGGTAACCATGAATAACTTTTAATATTTTCATATATTACCATATCTATATTCTTAGAAAATTTTTTCGTATTATCTTGCAGATTTTTTATAAACTTCTTAAGACCTTCTTCCAGCAAGTACTTTGGAACCCAACCAAGTAATTCCTTAGCTCTGGTAAAATCACCATAGAATTTAGTTACGTCAAAGTTTCTTGGAGGATAAAAATCAATTCTAGAACCGCTTTTTGTGACTTTTAATATAGTTTTTGCTAAATCATCCAAAGTACATGGGCTATTAGTAGTAAGGTGAATAGTAGGAAGAGAAGATCTTTCGCTTTGTAAATATTTAACAGTTAAGTATATACCTTCTATAACATCATCCAAATAGGTAAAATCAAAAACACATTCTTTACCTTCTATTTTAATTGGATCACCTTTTAATGCATTAATACAGAAAGCAGGAATTACTCTACTATTATGATCTAGTAAACCACCATACACATTTGAAAATCGTAATATTGCTACATTAAAATCTTTTAAATTTGCTACTTGCTTCTCGACAAGTGCTTTGCCTTTAGCATAATTATTTATTGGATAAATACTAGCAGACTCATTAACTGGCAGTTCCTTTTGCTCTCCATACACTTCTCTACTACTTGCATATATAAACCATGGTTTATTTGGAAGTGACTTACATAACTCTAAAAACTGTATTGTACCATCAACATTAATTTTTTGACACAGTTCAGGATAAAGCTCACCATGTATAACTCTAGAAATTGCAGCCAGATGAATAATCCCTGTACACTTGGCAAGTAGTTGTACTATATCTTCTGAAAAAAAACTGAGTGGGTTGTCACGAAACCTAATATCACAGCTTATTACTTCATGGCTTTGCTTTTCTAACTTTTCTACTAGGGCTGACCCTATCAAACCTGCAGCACCTGTTATTAATATCGCCATGTATACCCCTTTTACTACAACTAAAGTTTCGTACCAATTATCTTATAAGTAAAACTTGAAAAGCATTATATAACCAGTATAAAACAAATGTCAACTTAAATCAGTGAATAAAAAAATATAGTTATAAAAGAAGAGCTGATTGTCCTCTTGCTTGAAAGTGACGTTCTGCTTTAATCAAATCCTCTTTACTATTTACTCCCATTGCTTCTCTTTCATCAGCAACTACATAACCTACACTTAAGTTATTGTTCACTGCAATGGGTACTATATCATTAAGACAACATTCGTTGGTCAAATTATTAAATTTTATTTCTTTTATTAGAGTATAAAGATCTTTAGCGTATGAAACCATTATTCCAGAGTTTGCAAGAAGCATTTTATCTCCATTTTTCAGGACTTTTTGAACATTTCCGTTATCATCAATTACTAATCTTCCATATTGCTTATCTTGACTATTAAATCCGAGGAGAACTAAATTTTTATTACCATACTTTAAACAATTAGTTATTCTCGTAACTGTATCACTGGATATAAATGGGGTATCTCCATACTGTATTAAAACTATGTCTTGGTTGGATAACTGCTTTAAATTTTCTAAAGCAATTTTAACTGCAGCACCAGTGCCTGTAATATCTTCTTGAATTATCAGCTTTATATTGTATTGACAGATTATACCCTTTAAGATATCAAACCTCTCTAAATCTTTTAGAAAAGGCTTGTTAACGACAATTGATAAGTTCTTTAAACTCAGCGGTTTTGCATTATAAATTATATGCTCTAAAAGAGTAAAATTTCCTACTTGGTGCAATGTTTTTGAGTACTGTGAATTCATTCTGCTGCTTTTTCCTGCTGCCAGTATTATCAATGTGTTACCCATATCTAACTAAACTAATTCAATAGTAAGTTAAGTAATACCAATTTCCATTATAAGGAGCAATAACAAAGAAAAAGCTTATAATGAAAAAAATAGTAATGGAATTTGGTATTACGTGTTTTAGCTGTTAAAAAGATATTTGATTTGCTCCATATGTTGTTTTGTGATTTCTTTCTTCAAGCAATCTGTTGAATTCTGCGTTTTTAACATAGGTACACTGTAATTATATTAAACTGGTGGAGTAATAATAGGAAAAGTTTGCAATGCAAGGGGTTTCATTCCTATTTTTAAAGAAAAATTCAGTAGTAGTAAAAAATTCTTTGTTGACTTATTTTGTCAGCATGTTAAAATTAAAGGTTTCTCTCTATTTCTCCATAGGGTATGGTATTGTTTCATTTTATGCTAATATTATACCTGCCAATACAGCCATTTTACCCAAGTAACACGATGAAACAGAGAACAAGTTTTATTTGTATCGCTTGGCCCATTTACCCGTAGTTGCAAACTCCTCTCTAAGTTAGTTTTAGTATGGCAAAAACCCCCAATAATAGCTTATTTTTACCCACATACATACGACATTTCATACCTAATTATTTTCCCCAAAATTCCCATTTTCTTTACATAATCTATTAACTTTCACCTATTTTTCTCTAAAAGGTAGGACATTTTTTGCGGTTTAGAGAAAGTAAATAATTGAATTTTTTGTTACGCTAAAGAGAGGGACTTCCTTAAAAAAAATATTTAATAATTTTGACCTTAATGCCACTCTATACCTCCATATTTGACTACTTTTACTATAACTTCTATTCTCCTTCTTTAGCTACTTGGATATCAATAATTTTGCCTGATTTTCTGTTGACATAAGTAAATACATATGCTTTATTTTCTCTTTTTTTACATACGTGAATAGCTCATCAACTTCAAGAATTTGTATATTTCCCTCTTGTACTTTATTGAGTTCTTTACGAAAGCCCTCCTTCACCATGTTTCTTGATCTATGCTGAAATTACAGAGTTATGCACCCCTTTTATCTTTCCTAAGGTGTGTTGCTTGCGTTATCTACAGTATGTCTAGTGGACAAAATTTCCTGATTTATTTATACTTCCATCACTCTCTGGGACTGTACACCTAGATAAACCTAATTTTGATTAGCTATACTTACTCAAACTTTTCTATAATATTTTATGAAATCTTAAGTAAAATTAAAAAAATGTAAATTCCCAAACGATATTAATGGATTATTTCAAATAATAAAGTCATTTTTAATAATTGTATATCAGGATGTTGCCTTTTACCCGAAAAAGAGTACATACATGATTAACAAGAAAT
>NZ_JACVWV010000050.1 GCF_014534705.1 Wolbachia endosymbiont of Pentalonia nigronervosa
TCCCGAAGCTGAAGGATTTCAGGTTATTCCAAAACGTTGGATAGTTGAAAGAACCTTTGCTTGGCTCTCCAATTTTAGGCGCATGAGCAAAGATTACGAACATTCTCCTCTTACCTCAAAAACCAATATTTTCTTTAATATGATTACCGTTATGCTTAATAAATTAGCTACTTAAATGATTTCAAGACATCTTCTAATATATTTATGCTGTATTATCTTTTACATTAATTAAAATTAGGTAAATATTACTTCAAATTTTATCAATTTAAGTTATTTTTTTAATATCGGACTACTGCAAATGATGATGAAAAAACGCACCGCAGAAAGGAGTGTACTGATGGCAAATCAGAACTTGGTTTTGAATAGGTTGTTTTGTTCTAGCCTTGCATACATCTCTCTATCCTACCAGCCGCTACACACATTTTTTGTCTTTGGCACTCCATGTTTTACCTTGTTCACAAGTGGTTGATTTACAAGAGTGTGTTGCCTTTGGTGCAATAAACTCTACAATTGCAGGTGCACCAAAAAATGCACCAGTGAATATGCCTAATGCAACAAGTGCTGGCCACGGCATTCTGCCAAATACTGCAAGCAGTGCTGCGCCGATAATCACTACCGTCATAATCGGTCCACCTATACTATGTGAATAGTTTACTATTGCACATATTACCGTTGATGTTGCATCAAGTTTAGGAGTAGTAGCAGCAGCATCAAATGCAAAAGAAAAAATTAAAGCAATAAGTAACAGAAAGTTTTTCATTACACGTCTTTAATATATTGATGCCATATTATATTTTATATTGATTAAAATTAGGTAAATATTGCTTTAAATTTTATTAATCTAAGTTATTTTTTTAATATTAAACTACTGCAAATGATGATGAAGAAACGTGTTGAGCATTGCAGTATGTATTTAAGAAGTGTAGGCAAGTTCTGATAGCAATCAGAACTTGGTTTTAAGAGGTGTTTTGTTCACAGAATCTTGATTTGTGGACCTTACGCAGAACATACTCCGTTTTTCCATGTTTGACCTTCAGGACATTTACAAGATTGTGATGTACTTGGTGCAATAAAACTTATAATTGCAGGTGCACCAAAAAATGCACCAGTGAATATGCCTAATGCAACAAGTGCTGGCCACGGCATTCTGCCAAATACTGCAAGCAGTGCTGCGCCGATAATCACTACCGTCATAATCGGTCCACCTATACTATGTGAATAGTTTACTATTGCACATATTACCGTTGATGTTGCATCAAGTTTAGGAGGAGTAGTAGCAGCAGCCTCAAATGCAAAAGAAAAAATTAAAGCGGCAAGTAAAAGAAAATTTTTCATTACACACCATTAATATATTAATGTCTTATTATATTTTATATTGGTTAAAATTAGGTAAACATCACTTTAAACTTTATCTAAAATGTGAGAAAAAATAAAAACGCTGTTAGTAACTAGCCGTTTAAATATCAACATCATGCACATTCAGTGCATTGCTATTAATAAAGTCACGCCGTGGTTCAACTATATCTCCCATTAATATTGAAAACATGGAGTCAGCTGCTTCACAGTCTTTTATTTCAACCTTTAGTAAAGTTCTAGTTTCAGGGTTTAATGTAGTTTCCCACAGTTGGTCAGCATTCATTTCTCCAAGACCCTTAAACCTCTGTAGAGTTAGACCTTTTTTGCCATAGTCCATTATTATCTTTGCCAATGCACTAGGAGAAGTAATTCTTATCTTAGTATCTTGAGCTTGTACAAATAAATCATCATTAAATAACATACTAACATCATCTAGCAATTGCGATATACTTTGCATATCTTTACTCTCGAGCATGCTAAGTGCAAATGTATACTTGTCTGCTAGTCCTTGAAATAGTTTTGAGATGTGAATTTCTCTCTCTTCATTTTTAATTTCCACTTCCCAAGTATATTCACTGTACATTGATTGCAAATATTTTGACACTTCGCTAGCGGATGATAGAGCATTCTTTTTTTCTAGTATTAATAATGACTCCAGAAGATATTGTGGTATTTCTCTGGCATAATTTTTGCTGATATTTGAAATATCAAGACATTTATTAAGAATAAAACGTAAATCTGCAGTCGTATCGCTTAATACCAGCTTCTTAATCGCTGAGTCTACTATGTAATTATTAAAACTCTCGTCATCTTTCATATAGATGTCTTTAGTATTTCTTGTAACTTTATAAAGAGGTGGCTGAGCTATATATAGATATCCTTTATCAATTATTTCACGCATGTGCCGGAAAAAGAAAGTTAAAAGCAAAGTTCTAATGTGTGAACCGTCAACATCTGCGTCTGTCATAATGATAATCTTATGGTATCTAGCTTTCTCAGCATTGAAGTGTTCATTTCCTATTCCTGCACCAATTGCTGTGATCAGAGAGCCGATTTCTGCAGATGAAAAAATGCGATCTAAACCTACACGTTCTACATTAAGAATTTTTCCTTTTAAGGCAAGCACAGCCTGTGTTTTACGATTGCGACCTTGTTTTGCAGAACCACCTGCAGAATTACCTTCCACTATGAATAACTCCGATAGCTCTGGCGTTTTTTCTTGGCAATCAGCAAGTTTTCCTGGCAGAGTTGCAATATCAATACTGTTTTTACTTTTAACTAATTCGCGAGCTTTGCGAGCAGCTTCTCTGCCTTTTGCGGATCTAATTGCTCTTTCAACTATACTAGCTGCTAATTTTGGATTAACTTCAAGCATTGTAGCAAACTTTTCAGCTATTATACTTTCTACTACTGTACGTGCTTCTGAGCTAACCAACTTATCCTTTGTTTGTGAAGAAAATTTAGGGTCAGGCATTTTGAGAGATAGAATGCAGGTTAAACCTTCTCTAACATCCTCTCCAGTTAAGTTTACTTTAGCTTTCTTTAAAAAACCTTCATTAGTTGCATAATTATTTATACACCTAGTCAAAGCGGACCTAAACCCTGCCAAGTGTGTGCCACCATCCCGTTGTCTTATATTGTTTGTGAAGCATAACATGTGTTCATAATAAGAGTCATTCCACTCCATTGATACTTCTAAACTTATGCCAAGATCTTCTGCGCTACCTTGCATGCTAGCGATTTTAGTGACAGGTGTTTTATTTTTATCTAAGTACTGCACAAAATTTGCTGTACCAAAATTTTCTTCAGAGTGATTGAAATGAGATTCTGTTGGTGGTTCATTACGTAAATCATATAGAGTAATATCGATGTTCGAATTTAAAAATGCTAACTCTCTTATACGACTTTCAAGCGTTGAATAACTAAAATTAATGCCATTAAAAGTCTCGCTTGATGGCATGAATGTAACTTTAGTACCTCTCTTGTTTGTGTTTTCGTTTACTACCTTTAAAGGTTCAATAGAATCACCATTTTCAAAGCGAATGAAATGTTCTTTTTTATCACGCCAAATAGTCAATTCTAGCCAACTCGATAGCGCATTTACCACTGAAATACCTACTCCATGTAAACCACCAGAAACTTTGTAAGTATTATTGTCAAATTTTCCACCAGCATGTAGTTGAGTCATTATAACTTCTGCTGCTGATATACCTTCTTCTTCATGAATACCAGTGGGAATACCACGACCATTATCAGTAACAGATACTGATCCATCTTTGTTAATGCTAACTTCAATTTTGTTGCAATGCCCAGCTAGGGCTTCATCTATCGCATTATCAACAACTTCATATACCATATGATGTAATCCAGACCCATCATCAGTATCACCAATATACATACCCGGACGTTTTCTTACGGCATCAAGACCTCTAAGAATCTTTATCGAGTCAGCATTATAACTATTTTCCATTGAGTTGCCTTTTGTTATGAATATTAATAATGTTACACTTAGATACGCTAATTAGCAACATTAAACCTATTTCTAGTGCAATTTTGTTGTCAGAGCTCTCTTTAAATACATCCTTGCCTGTGCTTATCAGAAATGGGTTGTGCAAGAGGCCTATTTAAACAAGTTTGTGGTTTACTAGCAGTTTCAAATGGATATGTTTGATGCTTTGCAGGTTTAGTGGATTGCAAAAGCTCTGCAGCTTCTATGATAGGTGTTGCATACGAGAAGAATATATCTGGAATTTTTCTGCTATTACCACTCTTGATAGTGTAATATATTTTTGACTGCATTTCAGCAAGGTTTATTGACTCACCTGCCTGTATACCATACTTATCTCTTATCCATTGTTCAAACTTTTCTATAATATTTAGTGCATAGCTTTGTGCTTCAGCGTTTACAGATTGCTCTGCTGTTGCAACATACTTTTGACCTGTAACTTTTCTTACCAGTACGTCAAATAACATTATTATACCATTGACATCAATATTCCATATGGATGTTTCTGTGTTAAATTGGTTAATATTCTCTCGCTTGCTTTCTGCTGTAACAAAATTATATAGTCCTTGAGTAATACCTATTACTAATTGTGGTAGCCATGATGTTGCTATGCTTGCTCCACTTGTCACATACTTCTCTTGTACAGCATTATTAGTCTCTTTATATTTTTTCCTGTTTTCTGAAATATCGCGACGATTACGGTTGCTATAGCTGCCCTTTGATTTGAGATAAGAAGCTACTGCATTATGGCCATTATCTTCTGCTATCTTTAACGGAGTAGGGCCCCATTGTTCGTTACAAAAAATGAAACAGCTCGACTCTTTCCAATGATATTGTTCATTAACTGAAACTCCTACTTCCTCAATCAAATATTTAACGATATTTAATTTACCTTGTTGAACAGCTCTATGAAGAGGAGTGTAATTATGTGCATCAAGGATGTGTACATTAGCACCGTTTTCCATAAGATACTTCACAACGTCTAACTTACCTTCTTGTGCAGCCAAGTGTAGAGAAGACCAGTGATGGCCACCAATTGCACCTTTAAGGTTAATATCAAGGAGTTTTTCTTCTATAAAATATTTTACTACGTCCAAAGCGCCACCTTCTGCAGCCCTATGAAGAGGAATATAACCATTCTTATCAGTAGCATGTAAAGCAGCATCTTTATCTATAAGGTATTTCACTACATCTAATTTATTCTTGTAGGCAGCCCAGTGTAGAGGAGTCCAGTGATAGCCACCATCAGCTCCGTGAAGGTTTACGTCAAGATGTTTTTCTTCTATAAAATATTTTACTATATCTAAAGCACCACCTTCTACGGCTCTATGAAAAGGGGTATAACCATGTTCGTCGATAGTGTGTAAGTTAGCACCTTTGTCTATCAAGTATTTCACTACATCTAAGTAGCTATTTCTTGCAGCCCAGTGTAAAGGGGTATAACTATCGTCATCTCTAGCATCTAGGCTGACTCCTTTATTAACATACTCTTTTACCAGATTAAGGTTGCCTTGTTTTGTTGCATTAATTAGATCAAGTTGTGGTTGTCTTAAAAAGTTTTTTACTTGAATTGAAAGAGCTAAATCTAAAGCAGTATCGCCATTGTTAGTTTGAGCATTAACGTTAGAACCTTTTTCCACAAGATACTTAACAACATCCATATGGCCATTCCATGAAGCATAGTGTAGCGGTGTCCAGCCATTTCCAGTAGCAATAGCATTAATATCAGCTCCCTTTTCTACTAAAAATTTAACTACCTCTAATTTATCATTTTGAGCAGCGTAGTGTAAAATTGTTCTACCGTCATTGCCCTTTCCATCCCTAGTATTAACATTAACATTTTCGTCGCTTATAAAATACGTAACTATATCTAGCTGACCGTGCCAAGCTCCTAAGATTATAGGAGTATTGCTAATGTTATCCTTAGCATTAATATTGGCACCTCTTTCGACAAGAAACTTAGCAGTATTTACGTGACCTTTCCATGCTGTATAGTGTAGTGGTGTCCAACCATTGCCAATAGCAATATCATTAACACTCATACCCTCGTTGAGAAAAAACTCAATAATATCTTTACTACCACCTTGAGCAGCAATATGTATCGGTTTTCTATGATTGCTATCAGTATCTATAGCATTAATATCAGCACCCCTTTCAACAAGGAACTTAACAGTATCTAAATGACCTTTCCATGTTGCATAGTGTAGTGGTGTCCAGCCATTGCCAATAGAAATACTATTAACACTAACGCCCTTGCTGAGTAAAAACTCAATAATATCTTTATGACCGCCTTGAGCAGCAACATGTATAGGTTTCTTATGACTGCTGTCAGTATCCACAGCATTAATATCAGCACCTTTATCAATAAGGTATTTTACTATATCTAATTTGTTGGTGTAAGCAGCAATATGTAGAGGAGTCCAGTGATAGCTATCATCAGAGCTGTTAAGATTTATGTCAAGATGTTCTTCTTCTATAAAATATTTTACTACATCTAAAGCCCCTCCTCCTGCAGCCCTATGAAGAGGAGTGTAGCCATTCTTATCAATAATATGTAAGTTAGCACCTCTGCTTATAAGATATTTTACTACATTTAAATGATCATTGAGAGCGGCCCAGTGTAAAGGAGTACGATTATTATCATCTTTAGCATTCAAGCTTACTCCTTTACTAACATACTCTGTGACCATATCAAGATTGCCTTGTCTTGCAGCATTAATTAGATTGAGTTGTGGTTGTCTTAAAAAGATTTTTACTGGAATTGTAGTAGCTAAGTCTAAAGGAGTATTACCTTTATTGTCTTTAGCGTTGACATTAGCACCTTGACTAACAAGAAATTTAACAGTGTCTAACTCACCTTGCCATGCAGCATAGTGCAGAGGCGTACAGTTGTTTTGATCAGTATCATCAATATTAACACCTTTACTGAGAAAAAACTCAATCACATCTTTACTGCCACCTTGGGCAGCAACATGCATTGGTTTTTTATCGAAGTCATTAGCAGCTTTGGCCTTAATATAGGCACCTTGATCAATAAGGAATTTAACAGTGTCTAGCTTATCATAAAATGCAGCATAGTGCAGGGGTGTCCAACCGTCTCCAACAGTAATATCATTAACACTAATACCTTTACTGAGAAAAAACTCAATCACATCTTTACTACCACCTTGAGCAGCGACATGCATAGGTTTTCTATGATAGGTGGTGGTGTCTATAGCATTAATATCGGCACCCTTATCAGTAAGAAATTTAACAACATCTAAACGGCCTTTCCATGCTGCATAATGCAGAGGTGTCCAGCCGTCTCTATCAGTATAGTTAATATCAACGCCCCTGCTGAGTAAAAATTCTATGACATTTTTGTGGCCGTATTGAGCAGCAATATGTATTGGTCTACTACGATCGGGGGTAGCATTCACAGCATTAATATGAGCACCTTTATTAAGGAGGAACTTAACAACGTCTAAGTTACCTTTCCATGCAGCATAGTGTATTGGTGTCCAACCATTTCCAACAGCTATATCATTAACATTGGCGCCCTTGCTGAGTAGAAATTCAATCACATCTTTATTACCACCTTGAGTAGCAACATGTATAGATTTTCTACCATCCGCAGTAGCATCCACAGCATTAATGTTAGCACCTTTAGTCTCAATCAGATATTTAACGATATCTAAGTGACCATTGTTGGTAGCTCTGTATAAAGGAGTCCAGCCATCATTGTCTTTAAGAGCGAAGTTAACGCCTTTAGTATTAATCAGGTATTTTACTATATCCAAGCTACCGGAAGAAGCTGCCCAATGTAAAGGAGTCCAACCAAAATTGTCCTTAAGAGTAAAATCGGCTCCTTTGCTATCAATTAAGTATTTCACTAAATTCAAGTTACCAGAAGAAACAGCTAAGTGTAGAGGTGTTCTGCCATCATTGGATTGCAGAGTAAGATCAGCCATTTTATCATCGATCAGGTATTTAACAATATTTAAGTGACCATTAGCGGCAGCTCTGTGTAAAGGAGTCCACTCACTATTGGATTCTAGAGTGAAATCAGCCCCTTTAGTTTCAACCAGGTATTTCACTAAATTCAAGTTACCAGAAGAAGCAGCCAGATATATAGGGGTCCAGTTATTATTGGATTGAATAGTAAAATCAGCTCTTTTGTCATCAATCAGGTATTTAACAATATCTAAGTGACCATTAGCAGCAGCAAAGTGTAGGGGGGTCATGCCGTAATGGTTCTTCACATTAAAATCGGCTCCTTTGTTATCGATCAGGTATTTAACTGTATCTAAGTGACCATTAGCAGCAGCAAAGTGTAGAGGAGTATAGCCATCACTACCAGGAACTCTGAAATCGGCTCCTTTTTCTACTAGGTATTGCGTTATGTCCGCAGAAGTAGAAAAGTATATAGGAGTATCACCATTTTTATTAGTAACATTAAGGTCAATACCTTTTTCTATAAGATATTTCACCACATTAAAGTGATTACTCCAACTGGCAAAGTGTAGAAGGGAATTGCCATAATTATTGGTAGCTGTGAAATCAGCACCCTTTTGCACAAGATATTTCACCATATTCAAGTGGCCTCTGGCAGTAGCTAAAAATATAGGAGTGTTACCATAACTATCAACAGCATCCACTTTTGCGCCTCTTCGTATTAAGTATCTTATTACACCTAAGTTGCTGTTTAACGCTGCTAAATGTAGGGCCGTATTGCCTTTATTATCACTTTGGTTAGGTGAAGCATCTTTACCATCTATGAAATATCTGAGCATATCTAAATTGCTACTTAAAATAGCAAGGAGAAAAGGAGTATAACCGTTGTTATTCTCCGTATGTAGGTCTACTTGTTTTTGATCGCTAAAGTACCTAACGATATTTAAATGACCTCGTAAAGCAGCAATATGCACGGGAAGATTGCCATATTTATCTTGTTTACTTGAGTCAAAATGTCTTTCATGTGCAAGATACCTGACTATATTTAAATGACCACCATAAGCAGCCCAGTGTAGTGCAGATCCCTGTTCAGCACCTTTGTCTACAAGAAACTCAACTATCTCAAAATAACCGTTACTCGCTGCAAGATCTATAGGATTTTTATTTTTACTGTTAACACTAACTCCATTGTTATTGACTAGAAATTGTACAATACGTAATTTACCATTGTAAGCAGCAAGCCCTAAAGGGGTGTACCCATATTTTTGTTCTGCATATAGGTTAGCGCCTTGTTCAACAAGACGTTTCACTACATTTAAATCACCACCTTCAACAGCAAAGTGAAGAGGTGTATAACCATATTCATCCACATTCTCAATAGATGCACCTTTGTCTAGGTAGTGTCGACATTTATTTTAACCAAAGATATATAGAAGCAATATGGACAAAAGATAAGAAAGAAATAGCTAATTTATCATAACGAGTAGCAACCCTACGAAAATTCTTGAGTTTATTGAACATTCTTTCGATGAGATTTCTCTCTTTATAAAGCTCTTTATCGTATTCTCTTGGTGTTTTTCTATTGGAA
>NZ_JACVWV010000051.1 GCF_014534705.1 Wolbachia endosymbiont of Pentalonia nigronervosa
ATGCTACAGTTAAGAAATACTACTATAAATCACATCAACAACTTAAAGAGCATCTTTATAGCTTCGTTATGGCCTACAATTACGCTAAAAGACTAAAAACTCTTAAGGGTCTCACACCTTATGAGTTCATATGTGATCAGTGGACAAAATTTCCTGATTTATTTATACTTCCATCACTCTTTGGGACCATACACCTAGAAAGAGAAGTAGTAGATGAAGATCTCTGTCGCTCAGTAGCTCCTTATTTCACAAATGCTAGGCTGACAACATTAACTATTCTTGGAAAGGGATGTAAATAAAGTTGTTGATTTGTTTATGTATCGATTGCCATCGATACACTTTCAACTGATACCATAAATAGATTGCAAAAAAGCTATTGCCTGTAAAATTTCTTCCTTAATAAAAGAAGTTTTGTTATCCTAAAATTTTAGGTATTTTAAAATTAATGAATATAAACAAAAATGAGTTTGCATTTCTTCCACTCGGTGGAGTAGGAAGAATTGGGATGAACGTTAGTCTGTATCACTATCAAGGCAAATGGATTATGATAGACCTTGGTATTGGTTTTGCCGATGAAACAATGCCAGGAGTTGATTTGCTAATCGCTGATGTAAGCTTTATCGCTAAAAGAAAGCAAGATCTACTTGGAATAATTGTTACACATGCGCATGAAGATCATTGTGGTGCAATTCCGCATCTATGGGAAAAACTGCAATGTCCTATATTTACAACGAAATTTACAGCTAATTTTATTAAAGAAAAATTAAAGGAATTTCGACTAGAAGGTACGGTGCCGATAAAAGAAATTGAAATGAATGGCACTATAGACCTTGCACCGTTTACTGTTGAGTTGATTAATGTCACGCATTCAATACCAGAAGCAAATTCAGTATTGATCAGTACTGAGGTGGGCAAAGCGTTACACACAGGTGATTGGAAATTTGACCCTAATCCAGTAGTTGGCGCAACTTCTAACATAAAACGTTTAAGAGAAATTGGTGAAAAAGGCGACTTACTTGCAGTAGTTTGTGATTCAACAAACATATTAAGTAAGCATTCTCCTGAATCAGAAGGTAAAGTTTATGATGATCTTTATAATACAATCAAGAGATCTAAAAAGTTAGTGGCTGTGTCGTTGTTTGCATCGAACGTTGCGCGAATTGAAACCATAGCTAAAGCTGCAAAAGCACTGAATAGAAAAGTGGTGTTGCTTGGAAGATCTTTGTGGCGAATAGTGAAAGTTGCACAGGATAGTGGTTATTTGACTGATTCTCCTGAATTTCTCGAAGGAAAAGAAGCAGCAAACTTGCCAAGAGACAAGCTTGTGCTTATCTGCACTGGTTGTCAAGGTGAGCCACTGGCAACAACTTCAAGGCTTGCAGCAAAAAGTCATCAAATCTTTAAGGTGCAACAAGGTGATACAATGATTTTCTCTTCAAAGGTTATCCCCGGCAATGATACTCGTGTGCATAATATGTTTAATGCTTTTATTGAAATGGGAGTGGAAGTTGTTACTGACAAAACAGAACGTATTCATGCTTCTGGACACCCAACAAGGGAGGAATTAAAGGAGATGTATTCTCTGGTAAAACCTAAGATTTCTATACCAGTACATGGTGAATATATTCACACATATGCACATGCAAAATTTGCTAAAGAATGCGGTGTAGCAAAAGCAATAACGATCAAGCCAGGAGATATTATTAATCTGGAAGATGGGAAAAAGGTTAATTCAATTGATGTTGATTATTTTGGTATTGATGGTAGATTATTGCGTTACCCAGAGAGTAATGTTATAAAAATGCGTCGCAGGATGCGAGATGCTGGCATAATTATAGTTACAGCCGTTGTGAATAGAAGAAATGCACTGCTTGCTAAACCTAAAGTATATGCGCCCGGTGTTTTTGAACTGCCGGAAGATGCATTTATCATACAAAAAATTATCGCAAAAGTTGAACAGGCGTTCAGTTTACAGCAAACAAAAAAGATTAAAAATAAGATAGAAAGCTCCGTACTCAGTGTTTTAAAGGAATATTTACTAAAAAAACCTATAGTCGAAGTTCACATAGAACAGGTGTAAATGAGAAAACATCACTATTTATCCGTCTTGATTTTATTATCTATTTCTTGTTTTGCACAAGATGTCTTATATGTTGATATCAGGAAAAAAGATACCCTATATGTTGATATAAAGAAAAACAGTACTGACAATATAAATCTCGTTGTTTCTGCAAGTCTATGTAAAACAGATCTGGAAAGTAAATTAAGTGAGAGAATTACAAAAGTCATTGAAAAAAATCTTTCTAATTGTGGCTTATTTAGTGTGAAACATAATTCAACAACTAATAGCGATGCATTAGTGACAATAAATTTAAGTGAAATGTCAGGTAGAAAGTTGAAGTTATCATTTAGCTTACTTGATGCTTTTACTAAAAAGGAATTAATCAGTAAATCTATGACCTTTTCAGAGAGAGAGTGGAGGGAAATTAGCCATCTTATTTCAGATATGGTTCACGATAGGCTAACTGGTGAGAAAGGGCATTTCAGCACAAAAATTACATATATTGCTGAAGAAAAAGATAGTAACTACAAATCTATACGTAGAATAGCTATTATGAATCGAGATGGAAGTAACATAAAATACTTAACAAATGGTGATAAATTTGTCTCGACGCCAAGATTTTCGCCAAATGGAAGAAGTATTGTTTATATATCATATGTAAATGGTAGAAGTTATATAACACTGAAAAATTTAATAGATAATACTGAGTCAGTAGTTAATGCATTTGAAGGAGTAATTTCTGCTCCGCGATTTTCCCCTGACGGTCAATCTCTTCTGGTATCTCACTCACTTGATGGTGCAACAAATATATTATCTCTAGATTTAAATAGTAAACGTACGAGTAAAATTACTAAAAATTCAGCTATCAATACCTCTCCTTCTTTATCTCCAGACCAAAATTACATGGTTTTCAGTTCTGACATAAGTGGCAGTCAACAGCTATATGTAATAGACTTAACTAAAAAGGAAAAAAGGCCTAAGAGAATTAGTTTTGGCAATGGAAGGTATGCAACTCCTGTTTGGTCGCCAAAAGGAGATTTAATAGCTTTTACAAAAATCCAATCGGGGAATTTTTATATAGGAGTGATGAACCCCAATGGAAAGGGAGAACTTATTCTTTCAGAAGGGCATAAAATTGAATCGCCGGCATGGTTGCCAAATGGTAGAGAAATTATTTTTACAAAGACGGAGTCAACAAACGACTCCAAACTATATTTAGTAGATTTAACCAATAAAGAACACAAAATAGTTTCTACTCCGACAAATGCTTACTTGCCAGATTGGTCTCATGTGTGAAAATATAAACCTTTACTTTCTTCAGCAACTTGACTTACTCTACTGAGACTGATCTCTGTATTAGTTTGCTTTTTAGCTTCTCCATGAGGCATTTGACACAACTCCCACTCTTCCTCTACTAAATCTGTATTAGACTGCTTTTTAGCTTTCGCAAGAGACAAGGCTAAGGCTTCCCCGTACCACTTCTTCTCAGTCAGAGTTGAATGCTGATTTCCGAACCAATTAACAATGGTGCGTTGAGCGCAACCTATAATCCCACAGTTAATAATATTTAACAATTTAACAGGGTAATAAAAGAGAGATACACTATTGTTTGATTTAAAATTACCTTCTTCCATGTTGTGAATACCTTTATAATAACCATCTATTTGATGTACAAAATGGTCCGGTGATTTTTCTACCCTTAATTGTGCACCTACATGAGCATAGCCGGTACAACCCTGTGGCACTGCTGGTACTGGGTCTTGCCGATGCTGAGTTACTCTAATAGTGTTTTCTCCAAGAACTTCATTATAACGCTCACTAGCAGTAAGGTCAAAAACTCGTGGGTCACCAAAAGTTGCAACATGTATATCTTGTGCACCTTCTGTTTTTTTTAGACATAAAGCAGCTACTTTTGCAAGAGCTCCTCCCATACTGTGACCAGTAAGATTAATTTTAAGGTCTTTAATTTCTAGATTTTGTGCTTTGGCCTGAGATTTAAGTATAGATTCAAGACCTGCAAAAGAACTTTCAAATGCGTTATAAAAACCTTTATGTACCCTTCCACCTTCAGGTAAAAATGCATGAACAGTGAAAAATGTATTTGCATCGGCTAACATATCCGGAGATCCCTGAGTACCACGATAAGCTATAGTGACTTCCTTGCCTTTTATAAAAACAAGACCAGCCTCTCTTCCATCAGGATAAAGAAATGAGGTAATATAATAACCTTCTTTTTTACTAAGCTCAACTCTAGTTTTGTATCCTGCTTTAGATAATTTTTCATCATCATTGCCATAAGTCATTTTGGAGAAGGTACACATCTCTAACAACTTTTCTTTATTAAATCCTGCTATCTCTGCAATACTTTTATTTATTTCATAACTAGATGCAGGAATACTTTTTTCTCGTGAATCAGGAGGATTAATATCTTCAATAATCTCAAATTCATCAACATCGCTTTCCTCTAGTGGATCAGAAGTAGGAACCTCTTCGTTATTAACAGTTTCATCTACTGGAGCAGAGACATCTTTATCACCGAGAATCTCAGATTTATCATCTTCTACTGAAGCAAGAGAAGGGACATTCTCGTTATTAATAGCTTCTTCTGCTGAAGCGTGAAGAGGGACATCTTCGTTATTAACAGTTTTTTCTGCTGCAGGAAGAGAAGAGACATCAACAATATCATAATCTGCTGAATCAAGGTGAGGGAAATCAAGAACCTCAAATTCTATTGAAGTAGTGGAAGAGATAGTAGAATTAAGACCTCCATCATCAAAAACTTCACTTGCTAAATTTTTGTTACTACCTTCAGCAACTTTACCATAAAGAAAATTTGTAAAACGCTCTAATATACCTGTCGTCATATGCTTACACTCACTACCAATAATATTATATTGTAAAATGGACTAGTTAATTTGTCAATCGATATTATTTTGACTATTTTAGTCGATGATAATTGACTTTTTTGCAACTTCGCATTAGTTTCAAAGGAGGTTTATGGAGAACATATGTTTAGAGTAGAGTCAGATAGCTTAGGAGAAATAAAAGTACCGAGTGAACATTATTGGGGAGCACAAACCCAACGTTCTTTGGAGAATTTTAGGATTGGTATAGAAAAAATGCCTGAGCCTTTGATAAAAGCTTTAACGATAGTGAAACTTGCAGCAGCAAAGATTAATATAAAATATGGTGCAATCGAAGAGCAAGTGGGAAATGCTATTTGTCAAGCTGCAGAGGAAATAATGAGTGGTAGATTTAGTGATGAGTTTCCACTTGTTGTGTGGCAAACTGGTTCCGGAACGCAAACCAACATGAATATGAATGAGGTGATTAGTAATCGCGCAATAGAAATTCTAGGTGGTCAGCTAGGAAGTAAATCTCCAGTGCATCCAAATGATCATGTGAATTATGGTCAATCGTCTAATGATACTTTTCCAACGGCAATGCATATTGCTGCAGCGCAGCAGGTGAATGAGTTACTCATTCCCAAGCTTAAGAAGTTACATAAAGCGCTAAGTGATAAGATGCAGGAATTTCAGAGCATAATAAAAGTAGGGCGTACTCACTTGCAAGATGCAACGCCTTTAACATTGGGGCAGGAATTTTCTGGCTATGCAGTGCAAATTCAAAAAGGAATAGAAAGAGTGAAATTAACGTTGAGTAACGTATATGAACTTGCACAAGGAGGTACAGCAGTAGGTACAGGATTAAATACAAAAAAGGGTTTTGCTGAAGATTTTGCTAAAGAAGTTGCAAAAATTACTGGGTTACCATTTATTTCAGCAAGTAATAAATTTGAAGCATTGGCAACAAATGATGCACTAGTTGAGCTGAGTGGTGCATTAAATACTATTGCTGTGAGCTTGATGAAAATTGCAAATGACATAAGACTCCTTGGTTCTGGACCAAGGTGCGGAATTGGTGAAATAATATTGCCAGAAAATGAACCTGGATCTTCAATTATGCCTGGTAAAGTAAATCCAACTCAGTGTGAAGCAGTGACTATGGTATGCGCTCAGATAATGGGCAATCACGTTGCTGTGACTATTGGTGGATCTAATGGCCATTTTGAATTGAACGTATTCAAACCGGTGATAATTTATAATGTTTTGCAATCTGTTAGACTTTTAGCTGATGCAAGTTTAAATTTCACGGAAAAGTGCGTTGTTGATATTAAAGCAAATAAAGAAAGGATAAAAAATTTGCTAGACCAATCACTAATGTTAGTAACTATACTAAATACACATATAGGTTATGATAATGCAGCAAAAATAGCAAAGCTTGCTTATCAAGAAAATATTACTTTAAAAGAAGCAGCCGTAAAGCTCGCATTACTCACTGCAGAGGAGTTTGAGGAAATAGTTAAACCAGAAAAAATGGTAAATTGATGAATTTATTTATCATTAATTTTGGTATCATTTGAATTAATTTGCTCTATTCTCGCATCTGCTAATATTTTTAACTTATCTCCATATCTATAGTAATTGCGTTTTATAGTATGTAACTCATATGCAGAGTCAAAATCCAACTTGGGATAATACGTGTGGTTAAAATCTTCTTTTTTATCTGCAGGAAATGCTAAAAAAGGAAGCAATGCTAGTAGTGAAATAAACAAGAAATTCATCATACCTGCAATCTATATTAAATATATTAATACTCTATGAATAGGCCTCTGATAAAACCTATTTCTGATGGCGGTTAAAATAAGATAAAATATGGTCATCTGTAGCTTGCTTTCCGCTGTAGGCCTGCTTATTTCTTGTTCTTTGCTAATGTTAAAATAGGTCTAATTTTTCATCCATCACACTTAAGTACAGAGAGAATTTACGGTTTTTTTAAACAATATGTCTAAAATAGCAGTCAATTGTGTAAATGTTATGTAAATGTTTTTGCTGTATTTATACAGAGTAGTATATTTGATTGAAAGTTAAAATATCATGAAGATGAAATACATATTTTAAATAAAGATCAGCAAAGATCAGTTGAGTTATATATGGGTAACAGAACAGATAAAGAAAACGTAGATAGTTGTGAAGATAAGTTATTGCAGCTTAAAGAGCGTCTAGAGGCAGAAACGGAAGCTGTTTCTTTGGATGATTACTTGATAAAAATTATGGAAGCTCCAAGCGGTAAAACAAAAAAGTGTGAAGTTTTAGAAGTTCTGGTAGATAAAGTAAGTAAGGAAAAGTTTGTAGTATTTCTCAACATACCTATTCCAAAATTGATTTGTGATGAGAGGGAAAGTGCAAGCGAACACTCAGATGTATTTGAGGAACAAGGCTCAGCTTCAACAACAAAAGAAGTTACGTCTCGAAGGAAGTCTAATGAAGATTCTCAAGGTTCAGCCTTTTTAGTGAAGGCATTGACGTATTATGTAGCAAATGAAAAATGTAGAAATAATGACAGTAATATCGATGATTTTTTGCAGTATATTACAAAATTGATAGAACTTGGTGCTGATTATAGAGGCCTACTCACGTTAAAAGAGTTATATGATAACACAAAAGTGCTAAATACAAGTGAAAGTAATAATGACGAATTAGATTGCTTTAATATCGCATGTTGCAAGCTCAAGGAGAATATCTATAAGTCTAAGGAGTTAAATAGAGGAAAAAAGCATCAATTTAAAGTTTTTATTGAAGGGGTTATAAGTAATGATAATCCATTGCTTATAGCAGTACTGCGTCAAGATAAACAGGTATTTAACACCTTCTTGAAGAAAGGTTATCCTATTAATCAATATTATAATGGTAATAATCTTTTACATAGCATAGTTTTGTTACCTGGGGAGCGTAAAGTGGAATCTCTGGAATTTATACTTGCCAATGTAGAGAAGAAAGAAGATATCATAGAAGCAGTAAAAGCTCAAAACAGTGAAGGCTTAACTCCTCTACAAGTATTATTGTCTGCCAAGATAAAGGCAGGAGAATCTGTGTTTAAATCTTTCGCTCCTCACAATTATAGTAATAATAACACGCCAAGATGTGCAGTAATGTTGTTAGCAAAATGTGGAGCAAATATTGATGATTTGGAATTCAATGTGGATGAAAGAGAGAAGGAGATTTATCATGGTTTATTAAAACAGTTAAAAAATTCAGTAGAGGATTATATACAATCAGGAACACTAGAAATAGATGTAAAGGAATTAGAGGCACTAAAAAGAGATATAGTAATGAAAGGTGAGTATATCATTGATGGTGGATTGCCTTTACATGCAGCAGTTCTCAAGAAGAATAAAGAGAAATTGAGGAACTTTATACAAAAAGGCTATGATCCCTCTACTCAAGATGAAAATGGTAATAATATCTTGCATGTAGTCGCTTCGATGCCTGGAAAGAAAAGAGCCAAATATTTGGAAATTATTTTGAGCGCTATTGATAAATCAGGGAATGAGTCTTTATTAAAAAAAGCAATAAATGGTAAAAATAAATGTGAGTTAACGCCTATACAGGTAGCGTTACATAGAAAAATAGAACAAATAGAGGATGGTGAAGGAAAGTTTATAAAAGCTTTTAATCCATACCCGAATCATTACACTTCTAATTTTTGTATAAAGTTATTACACAATGGAGCTGACAAAGAGCAATTAACATTAAGTGGGACATCGGTTCATAGTAAAAAATATTATGATGTCATCACGCAAGTAGAAAGCAAAATGGGCTCAGACATTACAAAAGATGCGATGAGCAAGCTCAATGGTCAATTTAGTAAGGCGAAAAAATGGAAAGAGATGACAGTAATAGTAGGATTAGTTGGATTTGCAATACTTAGTACTTTACTGGGAGATCTAGCAACTAAAGTTATGCTGTTATGTGTGATAGCCGTAGGGAGTGTTAAATAAACTGTGTCAAACCGAAAAATGATATATTAATGATATAAAAAATGGAGGTTTAACAAATGAAAGAAAAAAGAGCAAACAACTATGTTGGATTAGTAAACTATCAAGAATTAGAGACAAATATCCTGTCATCTATAAGAGAAGGTAAACCACTAACCGGAAGAGAAGGAGCACTGACACCTTTG
>NZ_JACVWV010000052.1 GCF_014534705.1 Wolbachia endosymbiont of Pentalonia nigronervosa
AGACCAAGGGCTCATTTACCAGCATAAATGCCTTGTATAAGTTGGTATATTGTGCTATAAAGAAGGCAGAGGAAAAATGGACGATGCCTGTGCATGATTGGGCAGTAGCCATATCTCAGCTTGACATTTTCTTTCCTGGAAGATTGAAAATTGAGTTGAGCTAAAAATGTGGTTTGACACAGTTTATTTAACACTCCCGCAACTTGCTTTGCAGTATGCCTCTGTCTATTCGCTGCTTTTCCCAATACTCGTAACAACTCCAGCGGCTTGTGTATCACGCATTCTGCTACTTATTTCACTAATATTCTGTTCAGCTCCTTTACGTGAAAAGGACCCAATTACTATCATTGCGAATACACCAATTACTAATATTGAAAGTGCTAACGGCTTAGTATTTCCTTGTATAACACTATTTGTTGCTGCCAGAACAGCTATTAAAGTTGCACAAAATACAAGTGATTTAGCGGTTTGTATGGTTTCTTTTTTTCCCAGAAGATTCTTTATTTCTTTATTACAAGTTAAGTCTTTTGGAGTTTGATTATCTTCATTCTTTAATAAAGGATCTGCACCTTTTTTCAATAGAATCTCTACTATCTCTTTATTACCACGTTTAGCAGCCAAATGTAAAGGTGTGTTTTGATTCCCATCTGAAGAATGAACACTTGCACCCTTTTCTAAAAGAGACTCTAATATACCTATATGGTTTTCCTGAGCAGCCAAATGTAAAGGTGTGGATTTATTTTTATCTTTAGCATTGATAAGTATATTATTATATTGTAATAACCTATCCACAACACCTACATTATTACCTTTAACAGCCCAATGCAGAAGAGTTTCTTCATTTTTATCTTTAAGATTCACCAGGTCTTCTTGTGATAATAGAGAACTCACCACATCTGCAGTACCACTTCTAGCAGCCCAATGTAAAGCAGTGGCTTCATCTTTATTATCTGTAATCTCAGCATTTATGCCTTCTTTTTGTAATAAAAAATTCACCATAATGTAACTGCCACCCCAAGCAGCCCAATGTAAAGCAGTGGCTCCGTTGTTATCTGGAGAATTAATACTTGCCTTTTGTGCCAATAATGAAGCCTCTTCTGGAGTTGTGTTATTATTTTCAACACTCGCGTTAGCGTTGGACTTTATTTCTTCTAATACGATATTTAGTATTCCTTTCATGCCACAATAGGCAGCAATATGCAATAATGTACCTTCATTATTAATGCCTTCATTTTGAAATGGAAACTGGTGATAGACACTAAATCCGCTTTTTTCCCAATCTTTATGTATATTTTGATGTCTTGTGATTAATTTTCCTTTTAGTTTTTCAACTAGAATTTGATAACTTAAATTTTCAGCAGGATTTATGTCATCTAATATTTCTTGTAATATTTCTTTCCATGTTGTAGCCGATATTGTAGAAAGCATCGTTCCTCCTAAAATTCTCATATTATATATTAAAATAATAATATTTTTATTAAAGAAAGTAACACTATTTCTATTTAGGCTCTATAAATCCGGAGGTCTAATATTTGACGTATTGTGATTTTTGTAGTCCTAGCTTCTGGAATCTGGTACCGGATTTTGCTATTTTCACCATAGAAAATAGCCAGAAAAGTGCCTGTAACTTATCTTGGAATGTCTGGAGTATTTTGTCTTTCTCTTGTATGCTGCTGTATAGTAACTTCTTCTACATCCGTTGAAGAGCGATCTAATGTTGCTCTTACCACATCAATATTACCATTAATTACAGCACGGCGTAAAGGTGCGGGTCTATCATAATCCCTGGCATATATGTTAGCTCCTCCTCTTATTAACAGATCAATTATCGATGCATTACTGCCATTCATTACAGCGAGCTGTAAAGCGGTGAGTTCCTGATTATCTCTGGCATTTGTATTAGCTCCTCTCGAAGTAATTTGTCTTTCACCATTTCTTTGTGTTGAGTTTAATTCCTCCACGATTTGTATAGGGTCTAATTCCTCTAATGTTTTTCCTCCCATCTCCTTAATAGCTTTTTCAAGATCTTCTAACGTCTTGTTATTTATTCTTTTTGGATTGTTTGTGTTAAAGCCTTGAGTATCAGCCATAATCAAAAAATCTAAAACTGTACCATGTTTACTGTTAAAGCTAATAAGAGCATTAATATTGCCTTTTAATTGATTGATAATCTCTAATGCCCTTTTGCGATCTTCATCACTATCTTCTATTTCTACGAGAAGTAAAAAAAATTTTGCAACTAACTCTTCTTGTAATTTCTTTAATTCTATCATTATTTAATCTCTTAATTTATGAGTTAATGTTATTACATAATAAGTAAATTACGTCAATATCTTTGCTAATTTGCTACTTGTGTGTTAACTATATTTTTACTATTAGGAAAAATGCTCGACACATTGTAATTTCTCTAGTCCTAGTTTCTGGAATAAATAATTATCCCGTTCGGGCACCGGATTTTGTGCGGTAAGTAGTCTTTCACCATAGAAAATAGAATTAATACCAGCAAGAAAGCAAAGTGCCTGTAGTTCATCTGACATTTTTTCTCGTCCGGCAGCTAGGCGAATATAAGACTTTGGCATCATAATTCTTGCTATTGCGATAGTGCGAACAAAATCAAATGGATCAATACTCTCTACATTTTCAAGCGGAGTGCCAGGAATTTTTATTAGCATATTAATTGGTACTGATTCTGGAGGTTCGTTCATATTGGCGAGGCAAACTAGCATTTTTATTCGGTCCTCATTAGTTTCACCCATGCCAAGAATACCACCACAGCAGACTTTAATTCCAGCATTACGTACATGTTCCAACGTATCTAAGCGATCTTTAAAAGTACGGGTTGTGATAATTTTGTCATAGTACTCTTCAGATGTGTCGACATTGTGATTATAAAAATCCAACCCAGCTTCTTTCAGCATATTAGCTTGATGATCTTTTAGTAATCCAAGAGTAACGCATGTTTCAAGACCTAATTTTTTTACTTCTTTGACCATCTCGCAAACGATTTTTAAGTCATCATCACGAGGTCCGCGCCAAGCTGCGCCCATACAGAAACGAGTACTACCGGCTTCTTTTGCACGTTTTGCTGCTTCAACTACTTCAGCAACTTTTGATAGAGATTCTTTTTTTAGCCCAGTATCATAGTGCGCGGACTGTGGGCAATAAGAACAGTTTTCAGGGCAGCTACCTGTTTTAATACTGAGAAGTGTGCTAACTTGTATCTCATGAGAGTGAAAATGTTTCCGATGTTCCGTTTGTGCTGCATAAATTAATTCAGGAAACGGCAGGGCAAAGATTTCGTTTGCCTTGGCAAAAGTCCATTCTTTTGTCATTATTTTATCTCCTAGTAAGAAAAACTCTATGTATCACTTATACCATGAATATTGTAATACATTGCAAAATAAAAGAAAGTATCGTCAGTTGCCTGATGTAACACTAGCTCCAGACTTTATTGATTTTTCCACAAATGATTACTTTAATTTAAGTAAGTCAGAAATATTACTTGAGGCAGCAAAACTTGCTGGCATGCAATTTGGCGTAGGGTCTACAGGTTCTCGATTACTTTCAGGTAATACAAAAATATTTGAGGATTTTGAAATTCAAATTGCTCAAGATAAGAAAACTGAATCGTCTCTCATTCTAAATTCAGGATTTCAAGGTAATGTAACGGTACTTGCAAGTTTGCTGGATCAATCAGTTTTAGGCAGCAAACCGGTTGTTTTTTTTGATAAGCTTAATCATGCAAGTCTATATCAAGCGGTATTTTTAAGTGGTGCTGAACTTGTACGATATCGACATAATGATATGGATCATTTAAGCAACTTACTTGCAAAATTTGCAAATGTCTTAAGGCCAAAGTTCATCGTTACTGAAACTATTTTCGGTATGGATGGAGATATTGTGCCAATAGAAGAAATTTTTACTCTCAGCAAGGAATACGGAGCTTTTTTGTATCTGGACGAAGCACATGCAACTGGTGTTATTGGTGATAGGGGATATGGCTTATCTACTAGCATTAACCTACAAGAAATTCCGCATTTAGTTTTAGGTACTTTCAGTAAGGCTTTGGGGTGTTTTGGTGCATATGTTGCTTGCTCTCAAGTTATAAAAAATTATCTTATCAATAAGTGCGCAGGATTTATTTATTCAACTTCTCTTTCTCCAATTGTTATTGGAGCAGCAGCTAAAGCTTGGAGTTTAATGCCACACCTCTCCGATCAACGTCAAACTTTGTATTTAAAAGCTACAAATTTAAGAGATAAATTGAAAATGTTAGGTTTTGATACCGGAGATTCAACTATGCATATTATTCCAATAATATTAAGTGATGAAGATACTGTTATGAATGCAAAGGCAAAACTTCTAGAGCAAGGGATAGTTGTTTCTGCTATACGTCCACCGACGGTTCCTCCTGGAACATCAAGATTACGTGTTGCACTTAACGTCAACCACTCTGAAGAGAATATAAACCGTTTGCTGCATGTTCTGAAACAAGTATAGACTTCTTTCTAAATTCAATTTCTGATGGCAATTTTGTTGTTAAAGCTGAGCTATGCTCCTCAAATATATCCAAGTATTCTGCGGTGTTCGCTTGCACTTCTTCTAAAAATTTCTTACCATAAATCGATTTTGAAAGAAGTCTTATGAGATATAGCTTTGTATTCTGCCATGGTTGGGGATTTGATCACAAATTTTTTGCACCTCTCATAAATGAATATTTTTCACATACCTCCTGCTACTGCTTAGATCTTGGTTATTTTGGAGAGGAAATGTTAGATTTGCCAAGTCAAGACGATTTGAGTCAAAGTTATAATACATTTATTGGTGTTGGACATTCTCTCGGGCTAATCAAGCTAGCTTCATTAAATATAGAGTTTAAAGCACTTATTGGAATGCAGGCTTTTACCAATTTCCTAGGGTTTGATTCACAATTACACAAAAAAAGAAAACTCGAACTCAGTGCGATGATAAAGCACTTTCATATGAATCCAATAGATACATTAACGTCCTTCCATCAACGTTGCGGTATAAATCATCACTTTTCTAGTCATTTTAACAAAGCAAAGTTAATGCAGGATTTACAGTCGCTTACTGCAATGCATCAATTACCGAATGTACCACTGTTGATATTAGGTGCAGTGAATGATAGTACCATTCCTTTAGAACTTATCTATGATAATTTTGGTAGAAATAAAGTAAAAATTGTTGTACACAGTAAAGGTCATCATTGTTTAGGGTTATATGAGCGTGATTTTGTATATGAACAAATTGCGAATTTTTTGAATGGAATTACACAAGAAATCCATACAGGGTAATTTTAGCAGAGCAAGCTCATCTTACGATAATGTTGCTTTAGTTCAAAGAGAGTGTGCTACAAAATTGGTCAATTACTTGAAAAAATATTTTCCTAAATTTTATCCACGTTCTATTTTAGATTTGGGGACAGGTATTGGGTACGTTCCAGAAAGCTTGTTTAGCTATTTTCCTAAAAGTAAATTTGTTTTAAGTGATATATCACCTAACATGCTCATACAAGCAAGAAAAAGACTAGATCTTGCAGTGCAGGCAAAGGAGTTGCTGGGTGACATGGAAAAACAGGACTTTGGTTTTCATGATCTCGTTATTTCGAATCTGGCACTGCAATGGACAAGTGATTTAAATAAAACAATAAAAAAGTCTTATGAGAACTCAGGTATTTTTGCCTTTTCATGTTTGCTTGATGGCACATTTAATGAATGGTCTAAAATTTTCATGGAATTTTCATTACCTGTACCGACTTATCAGTACCCATCTAAGCAGGAATTGGATAATTATTTGCTTTCTTTAAATCCAAATGCATACTTTTCTGATTTAAAAGAGTTTACGTTAGAATTTTCAAGCGCAAGCAGTTTTATGAGATATTTAAGAGACTTAGGAGCAAATTATAGCACACAGAAAATTTCTCCTATTGATCTAAAGAAAATTATTAAAACCTATACAAATAAGATTTATATCACATATAAAGTATTTTTTGGAATTCTCAGTAGACCTTGTAAAACCCATTAAAAATTCATTATACAAAATAATGAGAAAATGGTATAACCTTGCTATAATATGAGCATAAACCTATGGAAATTTCTTGATCCCAAGTGCGTTCAAGCGAATTTTTGGCAGTGAAGAACATTCTCTTCCACTTTAAGTTTAAAAGATAAGTATTTTCAACTGGAAGCAACTTGACTTTTCAATAAAATAATGTTGTAATTTGAACTATATATACTAGTATTAGAAAGAATTATGGGTGATGAGGCACTTGAAAAATTATTAGAAAATAGAGATTCTGAAGATAAAGATGGCAAAGGAAATACTCTTCTACATTTTGCTGTTAAACGTGGTCAGATGAGTGTAATAAAGGCGCTATTACAAAATGGTGCAGATATTAATGCTCAAAATGCAAAAGGAAAAGCTCCATTACATTGGGCTACTAATTATGCTATTAAAAGTTGTGATAGTAGTAGTCGTCTGAATACAATAAGAACTCTATTAAGATTAAGAAAACCAAAAATTAATACTGTAAATAATGAGGAAAGCGCTCCTATTAGGTATAGCAAAGTAGCTATAGTAAAGTTTTTATTAGAGAAGGGTGCAGATTCTTTGTTAGTTGATAAAAAGAGGAGGCTTCCAAGATATTTCGCTTATAACGATCGGATAGAGCAGCTTTTGCAAAATGCAGAAATATGTCAGGCTGCTAGAATTGGTTGTGTATCTTACATAAAGGGTCTGCTAGAAGAAGGTGTCGATGTTAATGTTAAAGATAAACATGGAAATACTCCTTTACATTATGCTGCTGAATGTAGGCAGATAGAGGTAGTAAAGTACCTAATAGAACAAGGTGCAGATGTTAAGATTAAAAGTAAATATAGAAGTACTCCTTTACATTGTGCTGCTGAATGGGGGCAGATAGAGGTAGTAAAGTATCTAGTAGCAAAAGGTGCAGATGTTAACGTTCAAAATAGACTCGAAGAAACACCGTTACATTTGGCTGTTCAAAAGGATCATATAAAAATAGTAGAATATCTATTAGCACAAGGTGCAGGTATTAATACTGAAAGTAGAGAGGGAATGATACCTTTACACTATGCTGTTGAAAAAGGTCATACAGAGATAGTAAGGTATCTATTAGAAAAAGGTGCTGATATTGATGCTCAAAATGGCTATGGAGAAACTCCGTTACATTTGGCTGCTGAACATAAGAATATAGAGGTGGTAAAGATTCTATTAGCACTAGGTGCAGATGTTAATGTTGTAGCTAAAAATGGAAAAACTGCTTTACAGATGGCTACTAAAAGTAGACTTTTTTCAAAATCGATTTATGGTCAGGGATTTTTAGGAAAAGTGCAAGCGAACACCTCGGATATATTTGAAGAACACAGCTCAGCTTCAACAGCAGAATTGCCATCAAAAATTGAGTTTCGAAAGAGGTCTGATCAAGAGGTAATAGATGCTCTGTTAGCAGTGGGTGCAAAACCTGACACTCAAATGGATGAAACAAAAAAGGCACAGCATAACCAAGGTGTAGGTTGGGGTGCAGAATAGTCATCTTTAGTATGTGATAGTGTATCGATGGTCATCGATACGTTTCTTAAATACACCTTAATGATACCTGCCAATTCTATTTTAAATTTAAAAGCTGGAGATATCAGCGCAATTTAAACTAGAAAATAACTTGACTTTTTTGCAAAAGTATTATAAATTTAGTATATATATTAATTTGAGGATAGAGTATGCTTAGTAATAAAAATAACTATGAAATACCTCCTTTACATGAGGCTGCTAGAAAAGGTCATTTAAATGAAGTGGAGGACTTAGTAGAAAAAGGTGCTAATATTAATTCTAAAAGTGAAAGTAGAGCAACTCCTTTACATGGTGCTGCTTTATATGGTCGTGAAGAGGTAGTAAAGTATCTGATAGCAAAAGGTGCAGATATTAATGCTAAAAATGGAGATAGGTGCACTCCTTTACATTGGGCTGCTATAGGGGGTTATGAAGAGATAGTAGAACTTCTAATAAAAAAAGGTGCAAATGTTAACATAGCAAGTCACGGATTTAAAAAAAATTTTTTACATTGGGCTGCTGAAGGTGGCTATGTAAAGGTAATAAATGCTCTAGTAGAAAGGGGTACAGAGATTAATACTCGAGATAATAAATACAAAAAAACTGCTCTACATTATGCTGCTTTTCATGGTCATCTAGGTGCTGTAAAGGCTTTAGTAGAAAAAGGTGCAGATGTTAATGCTATGGATAATAAAGAAAAAACTGCTTTACATTTTGCTACTGAAAAGGGCTATGAAGAAATAGTAAAGTTTCTTGTAGAAAATGGCGCAGAGGTTGATCGACCTAAGACTCCAGTAAATGAAGTACTAATAGCAGGAGGGCCTGGCTTAGGTAAATAGTCATCTTTTTAGTATGTGATAGTGTATCGACGACTATCGATACACTTCTCAATAGTGATGCTTTTTGTGCTTCTTAAGACATAGAAATAGGTTTTCTAAGAAGATGTCTTGAAATCATTTAAGTAGCTAATTTATTAAGCATAACGGTAATCATATTAAAGAAAATATTGGTTTTTGAGGTAAGAGGAGAATGTTCGTAATCTTTGCTCATGCGCCTAAAATTGGAGAGCCAAGCAAAGGTTCTTTCAACTATCCAACGTTTTGGAATAACCTGAAATCCTTCAGCTTCGGGA
>NZ_JACVWV010000053.1 GCF_014534705.1 Wolbachia endosymbiont of Pentalonia nigronervosa
CATTATATATCTTATTGCATTAATAATCGCTCTAATATCGTGTTTTCTTGGCCTTCCTATTGCCCCTTGTGCAACGTATGGCTCTAGTATTTCCCATTCTTTGTCACTTATGTCACTTGGATACATTTTTTTACCTCTTAATTCTACATTTGCTTTAGTATATTTATCTTTTCATTTCTTTTCAAGACATCTTCTAAGATATACTTATGCTTTTTTGATCAAGTTTTTCTTAACTCTCTCTGTGTAATGTGTTTCATAACAATTCATCCTCTTTTAACATATTTTTGCCTACACACTGCTGGCCTCTCTAATACACCAAGTCTAGTAGTTAAGTAGATAGGTTAACACACTATCTGGCGGAAGGAGAGGGATTCGAACCCCCGATACAACTTTTCAATTGTATAACGGTTTAGCAAACCGCCGCCTTCAGCCTCTCGGCCATCCTTCCAAACTAAAGCTACTAAAACAATTTAACTAATATAAAAAACTCTGTCTAATATTTTTTAACCAAATGAGACTTTTCAATAATTTCTTGTGCTTCTTCAGCACTAACCCACTTTCCAACTGTGACTGTTTTTCCTTTCTCTAAGTCTTTATAGTGTGAAAAGAAATGAACAATTTTATCTAGTAGAATTTGAGGCAAATCAGAATAATTTTTGATATTATCATAATAGCTGTCAACGCTAGAGACAGGAACAGCTAATATTTTTTCATCTTGCCCTTTTTCATCTGCAGTAAGCAAGGCACCTACTGGACGTACTGATATTAAAACACCAGACGCTAAAGGAAATTGAGTTAACACCAAGACATCAACAGGATCATCATCGTCAGCTTTAGTATTCGGTATAAAGCCATAATTGCAGGGATAAGTCATTGAAGTAAACAAAAACCTATCAACTTGTAATAATCCCAATTCCTTATTAAATTCATATTTTATAGGTTCAGAACCTGCACTTATTTCGATAATCACGTTTACCTTGCTTGGCACTGATGTTATTTTACTTAAATCCATAAATTACCTATTTAACTGAGATATATTATTATATGCTATATATCTGAAAATTGCTACTCTTTGTGTAAGATCTATGGTTTCAGAGTGTAATGGTATATGAGAAAAAATACCATCAAAGGAGGCATTAGACCTCTTTCACAACTCAAATTGATAGCAGTTGTCGTTGAAGCTGAGCTATGCCCTCAACCCATGGAAAGATTTTAATGATTGATCCCTTAACTCTAAAATACAATCTGCTTTTTTTGCAAGACAGTGGTTATGTGTTACTATAAGCATAGAGCAATTGTTTTCCTTGACGTATGAATACAACAATAGGAATACATCCAAAGCATTTGATGGATCTAAATTCCCTGTTGGCTCATCTGCAAGTAGAAGCGTTGGAGAATTTACAATACTTCTTGCTATAGCAATTCTTTGCCTTTCTCCTCCAGAAATTTCAGACACCATATTATTTGCTTTATCTGCCAGGTTAAGCTTTTCTAGTATTTTCTGTGATGCTTTCTTGGCTTCACTTTTACTTTTTCCCACAATGAGCTGAGGAAGCATAATGTTTTCCAGTACTGATAATTCTTGCAGTAGGTGGTGAAACTGATAGACAAAACTGAGAAAATTCCTTCTTATGTAAGTTTTTTGCTTGTTATTTGCCTGTGTACAGTTTATTTCGTTTATTAAAACTGTACCTGAAGTTGGCTTATCCAATAACCCTGCAATCTGCAATATAGTTGTCTTACCAGATCCTGAATTACCAATTAATGCAATTACTTGTCCTTTTGTAAGACTTAAATTTATATCTTTTACAATAGCAGACTTGCCTTTAAAACTTTTCGTTATAGAAATTAATTCTAGCACTACCTATTAAACTGAAAAGCTATTACCACAACCGCATTGAGATTTAACCATTTCATTTCTTATTTGAAATCTAGAACCGCTCAAATCTTCGATATAATCTATTACTGAATCTTGCAAAAATTTCACTGAGCAATTGTCGATCATCAGTACGGGATTGCCACTATTGTCACTGATTATTACATCTTTGCTTCTTTTACTAAAATGAGACTCATACTCTTCATCTTCCTCCTCATCTCCATAATCATCATCTTCCTCTTCCTCTTCCTCATCATACTCCTCATCTTCATCATCATAGTCACTCAAAAATGGCAGATGGTCGATGAGAAAATCATACTTAAAACCAGAGCATCCACCACCTGAAACTGCGATACGTAAAACAGACCCCTGATTTTCCTGCTCTACAAGAGAGAGAATTTTCTTTAATGCATTGTCAGTTAAGTTAATATTATAATTTGTTGACATAGTAAATACCATTGATTATTGATACAATTGATTATTATAGTGTAGATTATACATGTCGAACAATAATTTTTTATTAAATTATGCGTGCTATTCAGAGAAAACTAAAGGGAGATATGTGACAGAGCAAGAAAACAACTACCGTAGTTGTTTTCAGCGTGATAGAGACCGCATTATTCATTCTAATGCCTTCAGAAGATTAGAGTACAAAACACAAGTTTTTATTAACTATGCACATGATTATTACCGCACTCGCCTCACTCATAGCCTTGAAGTTGCACAAATTGCCAGATCAATTGCACATAGGCTTGGTTTAAATGAAGACATTACTGAATGTATAGCGCTTGCACATGATCTCGGGCATCCTCCGTTTGGCCATGCAGGTGAAAGTGCATTAAATAAATCAACCCAAAACTTAGATGGTACACATAAATTCGACCATAATGTTCAAACTATACGAATCCTAGTTTACTTAGAACAAAAACATGCTGACTTTGATGGAATGAATTTAAGTTGGGAAGTTATTGAAGGAATTGCAAAGCATAATGGACCTTTACTTGGTAGGCATGCAAAATCTCCTACTGATAATGAATTAATGTTGGAATATAATGAAAAGTACAACCTGAAACTTGAGGAATTTTCTAGTGCTGAAGCACAAGTCGCTTCAATTGCTGACGATATTGCCTATAGTGTTCACGATCTTGATGATGCATTAAGAGCAGATGTAATCACTATTGAAGATTTATTAGATGTTCCTTTAATAGGAAAGGTATTTCATGATGTGAAGAATAAGTACCCTACCATACCTCAAAATAAAGTTATACATGAAGCTTTAAGTAAAACGATAGGTATTATGATTAGTGATGTTGTTTCCCAGATCAAAAAGAATATTCAAGATTATAAAATCAAAAACGTAGAAGATATAAGAAAACTAGACAAACCTTTGGTAACATTTTCATCAGCAGTAACAGAAGCGGTAGCAGAAATGAAGAAATTCAATATGCAAAGGATATACACACACTACAAGCTCAGTAGAACAATGAAAAAAGCACAGCGTATAGTGCAAGAACTTTTTCAGTGTTTTTATGAAAACCCAGTGTTACTGCCAACTGAGTGGACTAAAGTTGCTGTTGAATCTCAGCGTTCAGTTGCAATATGTGACTATATTTCAGGAATGACAGACCGGTTTGCTATACATGAACACAGGCGAATATTTGATACTTCATATGAGATGACTTCTTTTTAAATAAAAATGTCTGATCATCATTTCATGTCAATAGCACTAAAGCTTGCAGAAAGAGGCTTAGGAAATGTTGCACCTAATCCTTCTGTTGGCTGTGTTATAGTTAAAGATAACGTGATAATTAGTGAAGGTTGGACTGGTACTGCACATGCAGAGGTAATTGCTTTAAAAAATGCAAAAGGTTCAGTTCGGGGTGCAACTATGTATGTCACTCTCGAACCATGTTGCCATTATGGAGTTACAGGGCCTTGCACTTTGGAAATTATTAAATCAGGAATAAAAAGGGTAGTAGTTGCAATTATTGACCCTGATGAAAGAGTTTCAGGCAAAGGTATACAAGAACTAAAAGATGCTGGAATTAAAATTACCTGTGGAATTATGGCGAAAGAAGCAGAAAAATTAAATGTTGGTTTTTTCTTTACTAAAAAATTACATAGACCCTTTATCACTTGCAAAATTGCGTCTACTCTTGATGGAAAAATTGCTACATTCACAAATGAAAGTAAGTGGATAACAAGCGAAGATACAAGAAATTGGGTGCATGAGTTAAGAGCAAAATATGATGCAATCATGATTGGAAGCAATACTCTTATCCATGATAATCCATTATTAACTTGCCGCCTGCCAGGGCTTGAAGACAGATCACCAATGAGATTAATTATAGATAGTCAAACAAAGTTGACAAAAGAACATAATATTGCAAAAACTGCCGACAAAATCAAGACTTGGGTTATTACAAAGAATGAAGTAAGAGAAAAGATAAAAAATATTAATTATTTGATAACTAATACAAATAAAAACGGTAAAATTTGCTTAAAAGACATGGTATCAAAGCTTGTTTCAGATGTCGGAATCACTAGAGTGTTGGTTGAAGGAGGCGGGGTGCTGATCACAGAATTATTGAAACATCAGCTTATTGATAGATTGATAATATGTCGCAGTGGCAAGATCTTAGGCAACGATGCCATTCCCTTCATAGGTAACTTAGGCATTCAGTCTATTAGTCAGTGTTACAAGTTTAAAAAAGTGAAAATCATAGACTTTGTGGATGATATAGTGGAGATATGGGATGCAGAATAATTCTCTTGCAAACTGAATTTTCTATAAAGATCAACAGCTTTGCTATGTTTTCATACAACCATTTCTTATCTTTCACATCCCAATTCTAGATTAAAAAGTTGGGTTATAAGTATATCGCCTCCTCCAAAGAAATTTTAATGGTTGATCAAGTCCACTCATTCGATTCTCATATCACGCCGAAGAAGATTTTAAAAAACTCAAAGCTTGTCATTAACAATAATTGGGTTATACAGAGAGTTGAGTATCTGGAAATAAAACACTATGTAGAGCAGATAGCATGCTAATTTGCTGATCTAAATTACCATGTTCTGCTTCTACATTAGAATATTGAATATTGTTTTCTCCAGCATATACAGATAAAGAGCCATCATCTTCAACTGTTTCATTGTTTTGTAATACTAAATTGAAAATTTCTTTTTGTTTTAGAGCATCAAACCAATTTTCGATAGTTATATAAAAGAACTCACCTATTTCTTTCTCTGGGCATTGCTCTGGGTAAATCTTTAATACATCATTAGAAAAGGGAAGAGAAAAATAGCTCTTAAATGAGTAACTGGGAGAATTATAGTTATTATGCAAAGCAATAATATGATTGTGACCTGGAAGTAAAAAATCTAAAATTTTTCCTGCAAAATTTCTTACCACTTTCAAAGCTTCTTCAGAAAAGTCACCAAATTCTTTTAAACTATTCTCTGCACCAACATCATCAAACATGCGATTAGGGTCAAATTCGTATTTTCCACCATTTAAGCAAAATGTTACATTACGTGAAGTACCATCACCATGAGTAATATATAACATTCTGCCCCCAAGCTCCTGGGTAATATGTCTACCAGCTTCCTTTGAAGTAACTTCATTTTGATGTACGTTAATAAAATTCATTCCATTTGTGTCACTACTTTCAATAAAAAGCTTGACTATAATGTTGCCCAACGTTAGGTCATACTCTTTAGTGTCAATATTTAGCATGCATGCTCCCTATGCAAAATTTATAAAATAATATAACTGAAACAAATTAAAAAAGCAGAAAAAATACAAAATTTCAAAAGCTTACGTCAAGCTAATGCAGAATTCGTGTTTAATATAAGTTTTTATAAACAAATTTATGATAATTATTTACCCACTCGATTTCATCATTAGTTAACATCTGAATATCTATAAGTCTTTGATCATAAGGAACGCAGGTTAATTGTGAAAAACTTAAAAAGCCATTTTCTTGCTTATTAACATACATCAAATTTTCTATTCTTATTCCGTATTTGTTTGGAATATAGTAACCAGGCTCATTAGAAACGATCATGCCAGGCACAAGCTCTACTTTATTTCCTTTTGATATTGCCTGAGGTCCTTCATGTACTGATAAGTAACTTCCCACACCATGTCCTGTTCCATGCATGTAGTCCACACCGAATTTCCACAAATGCGCACGCACTAGTATATCTAATTCTCCGCCAGTAGTACCTTGGGGAAAGACTGCACTTGCTATAGCAATGTGAGCTTTTAGCACTATTGTATAGTAAGTTATCTGCTCTTTAGTGGGAGTACCAATGGCGACAGTTCTTGTAACATCAGTTGTACCATTAAGGTATTGACCGCCAGAATCAATTAAATATAGTCCATTCCCTTGAATTACTTTATTCGTGCTGCTGCTTGCATGGTAATGAATTATCGCTGCATTTTCATTAAATGCTGAAATTGTTGGAAAACTTGGTTGCTTAAACAAATCACGTTCTTTTCTATACTCTAAAATCTTTTTTTCAGCATCAAGTTCTGTTATTCCATTGCCGACATTATTTTCAAGCCAATAGAGAAAATCTGTCACTGCAATTGCGTCTTGAATATGTGCATTTACCGCTCCAGCTATTTCTGTTTGGTTTTTTATTGCTTTACTCAGTAAACAGGGATCTTCCCTCTCAATTATCTGCTTATTCTTTAGTAGATCCACAATATTCATAGGAGTTGTACTTGGATCTATTACTATAGAATTTAGTTTATGTAATACATTTTCAAGCTCGCTAATATTGAAAATATTTATGTGATTATCCAGCTCTACTTCTAATTTGTCACCTTGAATAAATAAATCAACTTTGCCATTTTCGTACAATATGGCACGACATAGCACATGTGGAGTGTATTTTGCATTTTCGTTTCTGATATTCAATAACCATGAGATTGAATTTATGTCAGTTAAAAGTACTGCTTCATTAGACCTCTTTCGAAACTCAATTTCCGATGGCAATTTTGTTGTCGAAGCTGAGCTACACTCCTCAAATACATCCAAGTATTCTGCGGTGCTCTCTTGCACTTCTCCTAAAAATTTCTTACCATAAATCGGTTTCGAAAGAGGTCTATTATTTATGGTTTTAGCTATTCTTTCACATTTACTTTTACTACTCTCACCAGAGTATTCAATAGGGTGTAAGACTATTTTTTGTTCCGGATAGGAGCTTTTTCTTTTATCTGTATATGGTACTAACTTACAGATATGCTCATACTTTTTTAGCTCTTTTATGGTAAAATATTGAGAGTAATAGCTTAAGGTAATAGTCGATGTTAATTTTTCTTCTACCCACTCACATGGATCCTTTTCTTGTATGTTGTATATCTCAAAATCTTTGTGGTCCAGTTGACTGTGGGCTTGTGTAATATAGCGTCCATCTGTAAAAAATGGGCACTTGTTATACTGAGTAATAATAAGAAGCCCATTTGTACCTGTGAAACCACATAACTGCTTTAAACATTCTGAATATTCACATAAATATTCATCCCTAGTGTGAAGCATAAATGCATCAACACCTATTTCACGCATAAATGAGCGGAACTCTTCAATTTTTGACATAAAAACATGCTTAATAGATTTCAGAGATTGTACCTGAAATGCGTATGATATAAAACAGCTTTTAAATCTTGCAATTATTGGTATTAGCTGACATCTCAGAACAAAATATGCCACTAAACACACTTTTCACAGCAGCAGATGTACTAATATCTGGATCTTTCTGCTTCTTTTCACTGACTTTTTCACAAAGCTTTGCAACACCAACAATCAATAGACAAACTATAGCAGATGCCATAAGTATTCCTCCTATGTCTGGTCTATCTGCAAAAGATAATACCGTCCCTCCTGCCATTGCTAAACAACCTGCAGCAAAAAGGCCTAAAGGACACCATATACTTGTACTACAACCAGTATTAGCTGGCGGATCATGAGGAGGGTTTTTCCCTTTATTGTTACTACCTGGGCTATCATTTGTGCTTGTAAGGCTACTACTTGTATTTGTAGAGAATACATTTATGTCTACTTCATCTGCAAATTGCACTCTTTTCCCAGCTTTATCACCTTGTGCAGCAGGTTGTTGTTCAGTTTTTTGTTGTTGATAAAAAGTATAATAGCAATCTACATATTGATGAGAGAAAGAGCATAATTGTTCCTCTATAACAATCCAATCATTATCGTCTTCAACAGAGGAGCATTTTAATTGTGTATCAACTAAGTCACCATCTCTATAAACTTTTCCATCAAATGTAATTTTTAATACACCTTTAAATATCTCTATTTCACAACTGTGTGATTTTTCTATAACGTACTTATACCTTTTATCATCTTGTTGTGTTTCAATTACAAGTGGACTATTCTTTTCTATTTTCTCTTTAAGTTCTTCTGCTCCGTGTTTGCCGATGTGCATTTCTAATACGCAAGGCGAATCATTTTTATACTGGAATACTATTTTGCTGCATGTTAACATAAATTTATAACTCTCCACTATTAATATAAACTCTAGTATACTAGGTAGTGTAGACATTCAAAAAGAAAGGAGTTATAATAACAATTTTTGAGAGAAGCTAAGGATGTTATACGACTTAAAAGATAAGCAATGGGAAAGGATAAAGGAGAGTTTACCCGGAAAGAAAGGGGATAGTGGAAGGAGTGCAAAGGACAACAGAAAGTTCATAGCAGCAGTGATGTGGATAGGGCGAACAGG
>NZ_JACVWV010000054.1 GCF_014534705.1 Wolbachia endosymbiont of Pentalonia nigronervosa
TCATTATATATCTTATTGCATTAATAATCGCTCTAATATCGTGTTTTCTTGGCCTTCCTATTGCCCCTTGTGCAACGTATGGCTCTAGTATTTCCCATTCTTTGTCACTTATGTCACTTGGATACATTTTTTTACCTCTTAATTCTACATTTGCTTTAGTATATTTATCTTTTCATTTCTTTTCAAGACATCTTCTCAGGGAGTCTATATTTTGGGACTGTACACCTAGTGTATTTTTTACTTCGGTAATTCTTCTATTGTTATTACAATAGCAACAGTAATTGCGTTATGTAGGTATGAGGAAAAATTTTAAGAATAGTGAGAAAAATCTACAAGAATTCTACGATAAGATTGATGACATAATGACTACTAGTCAGGATAAGTTTGCGCATGAAATCGAGGATTTGACGTATGATAATGCACAAAAGTTTCGTAATTTACTTATTAAAGAATTAAACTCTATTTTTAAAAATATCCACTCTCAAAATGTAGATATATTAAAATCTAGTTTAATAAGTTATGCTGTGAACTCAAATTTTATTGCTAAAAAGGGGGAAACAGCTTTAATGCGTTCTCTTCTCAATGCAGTGGAGCACACAATCAAAAATTTATAAGTACAAGAATTAAAATTTCAAACACTTTTGTTTATACAAATGTTTGCGATACTAAAACACAAATAACTTAATTAGATAAAAAAGGGGGGGTTATAATGTTTACTTTATCAAAAAATCCGGTTGTATATGTGCAACGTAAATCTAAATCTGAGCCTTTTCCTGTGACTTTGGAAGGGGTAAAATTGTTCTTGCGTGTTGAAAATAATCAAGATGATGATCTAATTTTAAGTCTCATTGCCATGGCAACGGAATACGCTGAATGGCATATGGAGAAATCGCTAATGAGGCAGACATGGCAAGTTTCATATGAAGGCTATATACCACGTAGAATCTATCTAAGCTATGGCCCTGTTAAAGAGATAATATCAGCTACTGCAATAACATCCACAAATCAAGAGAGGCAAGAGATTAAGTACTATTTTAGCAACGTGGGAAGCTATGTTGAATTTCAGAGTTCTCCAAATGCAAAAGTGGTTAATGTTACATATGAGGCTGGTTATGATATTGTTCCTGAGCAGATTAAATTAGGAATTATACAGCATGTTTCTATACTTTATAAAAACCGTGAATCCGACGTGGGTAGCTACTTATCTGAGATAAAAAAGGTATATTCCCCATTCCGTAATCCAAGGGTTGTACTATAAAAGGAGGTTAATTATGGAAGAAATTCAAGCCATACATAATAGTATTTATTCCATGCTCAGGAAAAACACTAGCTTAAGGAAGTATGTTACTAATATTTATGATTACTTGCCTAAACAGGTTTCAACTCCCTATGTAAAGTTGCATATAGTAAATTATAAAAATTTACATATGTTATCTAATTTTGCTATTAAAGCAAGATTTTCATGTGATATATGCACCTATCACATAGATAGTATGTTCAATATTATAAAACATATTAACTTGATATTAAAAGATATTAAATATCTTGATATCGTAGAAAATAATTGCGTTATAAATCAGAATGATGAAATTTTACACTCGGTGATTAATTTTGATGTATTTTTTAAAGGAGTGAGCAATGAAAAAATTACAATTGAGAATTAAAGATTATGATAACAATTATGTTACATTAAATAACATAAGAAACTTAAGGTTTACTTTACGCAACAATAGAGAAGAGATAAAAGAAATCTCCTCTCTTGGTTGGCGAAAGGCATTAGATTATGCTGGAAGTCGATATATCACGATAAAAATCAACGGGATTTTAGACTGTATGATAGCTGATAGATTATTACATAACTCTGCTATGTTAAATTCTATTAATGATTATGAAATAAATTATGGTAACAAAGAGAAAATTAGTTTGCAATGTTCAGTTGAATTATATGAAAGATATTATGACCCTGCTGCTTTTGACAATTTTACTGTGATTTTAACAAGTACTGGAGTTGTAAATACATTCTATTCTAACGATAAAATTATCACCGAAAATCGAGATTTAAGGAACATAGGTTTGGGAGTGGGAAGGGGAGGGGAGTGTTAAATAGAACTTGGTATTTTAAATTGCACATTTTCGGTGAATCCATTTGGCATAACTGAAATTTTAATACTCATATTTGCTCTTAAGTTGTCTATCAGTTCATCCACTAGTATATCAGGAGCAGAGGCCCCTGCAGTGATTCCCAATTTTTTCACATCTTTTAACCAACTTTTATCTATACATTTATAGTTATCAATCAAATAGGCCCTTTTTCCTTTGGCGATACATAGATCTAATAATCGATTTGAATTTGAGCTATTTTTACTTCCTATAATCAATACTATATCTACAATCTCGGCTAATTTTTTAACAGCATTTTGCCTATTTTGGGTTGCATAACATATATCTTTTAAGTCAGGACCTGTAATGTTTGGAAACCTTGATTTCAGTATGGTTATGATTTCACGAGTATCATCAATGCTTAATGTTGTTTGTGTAACGTAAGACAGGTTATTTGGATCGTTCACTGCGCATGTATATGCATCTGCAACATTTTGTACTAAAGTTATAGGATTATTTACTCTGCCACGTATTCCTTGAACTTCTGGATGGTTTTCATGTCCAATTAAGATTAATTCTTTTCCTCTATCTTCATATCTCCTAGCTTCTTTATGCACTTTGCTAACTAATGGACATGTTGCATCAATCACTTGAATATTTTTCCTGCTTGCTTCATCCTCTATGCTTTGTGACACTCCATGAGCGCTAAATATTAATATTCCTCTAGGATCTTTAATTTCCTCAATGTTTTTGACAAAAATTACCCCTTGTTTCTTAAAATCCTCTATTATATACTTGTTATGAACAATTTCATGCAGCACATATACCTGGCGCTTATCCCGGTATTTTTCTAACGTAATAGCTAATATGTCCACAGCTCTCCTCACTCCAGCACAAAAACCACGTGGTTCAGCTAAGATAACTTCCATTTTTTCTATATGCTAAAAAATAAACTTCGCTCATTATGTTTTATAGTACCACTTTTTATCTTTTATATAATAATTATTTTTCGTGTATTCTCCTTAACATTTCATCATCCAGCTACTTTGGAAAATTCTGGAAGAAGCAATACTATATATAAACAACCCGACATTCTTGATAGAAATGGAGTGGTAATAGCAACAAATGTGCCAACAACATCACTTTATATCGATCCAACTAGAATAAAAAATCCCCAGAGTACAGCAGAGCAACTTTGCTCTATTTTTCACGATCTTGAATATGACAATGTATATAAGCTACTTACCTCAAAAAGAAAATTTGCCTGGATAAAGCGTCATTTAACGCCAAAAGAATCTCTAGCGATAAAAAGCACCGGCGTACCGGGAATAAATTTCTATAACGATGTAAAACGTATATATCCGTACAGTAACTTATTTGCACATGTACTTGGTTATACCGATATAGATGGTAACGGAATTGCTGGCATTGAGGCGTATATAAGCAAGAATCAGGAACAAAAACCACTCAAATTATCGTTGGATTTGCGCATACAAAATGTAATACATGATGAATTAACTAAAGCTATAGACAAGTATCATGCCCTTGGTGGAATAGGAATTTTCTTGGATGTGAAAAACAGTGAAGTTATTTCTATGGTCAGTCTACCAGATTTTAACCCTAATGTAATGAGTCAAGCAACAGATGTACAAAAGTTCAATCGTGCTACTCTTGGAGTATATGAAATGGGTTCAGTATTAAAGTTTTTTACAATAGCTGCAGCTCTCGATGCAAATGTTATCACAGTGAATGATATATATAATGTGTCAAAACCGATTACTATTGGGAAATACAAAATTTATGATTTTCATAAGTCTAAAATTGCCAACATTACTGTTCAGGATATATTCGTCAAATCATCTAATATTGGTGCAGCAAAAATCGCGCTTGATTTAGGCATTGAACAACAAGTTGAATACTTTAAAGCAATGAAATTTTTTTCCCCCTTGAAAATAGAAATACCGGAAAAATCTATGCCGATAATACCAAATAAATGGAGTGAAAGTACACTAATTACGGCATCTTATGGCTATGGAATTGCCACAACTCCGATGCATATTGCACAAACTGCAGCTGCATTGGTTAATGATGGAATATTTCACAATGCAACTTTAATTCTTGATAAAAAAAGTATAGGAGAACAGATAGTTACCCGGAAAACTTCAAGTGAAATAACAAAACTTCTGCGTATGGCAGTGACAAATGGAACGGGAAAAAGAGCAAATATAAAAGCATATGCAATAGGCGGAAAAACTGGATCAGCAGAGAAGGTTGTAAATGGTCAATACAACAAAAATGCAAATATAGTATCATTTATAGGAGTATTAACCACGTTGCACCCAAGATATATCATACTAATTGCTATCGATGAACCACAAGGGCTGTCATCCCACACAGGCGGAGTAATTGCAGCACCAGTAGTCAAAAACATTATTAATAGAGTAGCATCAATATTGAATATTGTACCTGAAATGTAGGCTTTATGCCTTTGCTGCCTTTATTACAATGTTAAATGTGTAATCTTGACTACTTTTATTAATGTGAAGAGAACCATCTTCTGCAAATTCACAATCTTCAAGACTCACTTCTAAAGAAATGTCTTTACCTTGATCTTTCATACTGAAACAAATTGCTGGCTTAAAAAAATCCACTACACTAGCTTTAACTTCCTTTGTGGTTTTTCCATCTGGTGAAGTTAAATAAGATGTCCAAATATCATCGGGATTAATATTTCCTTCATATTTATTGCATTGACCATCTATACAGAGAGAACTTTCAATTTCAAAGCCTCCAGCAGGCGCAGTATCAAAAAAAGCAAATAAATCACCTGGCATATAGTACTCCTTAATATTGAATAATATTTAATTAACTTTAAGTTTACATAATTAAAAATAAAATGCAACCTATCAGTTACTTATTAAAAAATTACTTGCGTAAGATTTTAGTGATTTTTTAGTATTTTTTGGCATATCAACTGTATACTTAGCATTACGTCTTTTTGCATAAGATATTGCCTTTTCAAGTGAATCAAACTTCAGCACAATTTGCTTTCTTGGATCTTTTGATCCCACCCAACCCATTAGAGGGTTAATATAATAAAGATTAGAAGATTCAACTTTAAGGTACCAAAGTTTTGTATTGCCTAAGCCAGATTGTGTTGCGGTTTTTGTTGGTTTATAAATCTTAACATTCATACATAAATTTATGTTAAATAGTTTTAATTATACATCATAATACGCTCTTTGTCAATCAAAATATGGCCTACTTTTACTACTAATCTGCCATCTGAGAAACAACAACTTGGACTTGTAGGAATTTTATGATGACTTTGCTGTACTTTTGCGCTTTGTCACTTTATTATTAATCAGCTCTATTGCTTTTTTGAAATCTATGTTTTTAATATCTGCATCTTTACCTAAAGCAACATTTATTTTGCCACATTTTATATAATATCCATATTTTCCATCGCAAATAATAATCTCTCTTCCTTGCTCATCAAAACCAAGAGATTTTAATTCTTTACGTGTGCTATTTGCAATAATTTCTATAGCTTCATTGAATTTAATGTTCAAAGCTTCCATAGGTCCTTTTTTTATGGAAAAATATTTACTATCATAAAAAACATAGTATCCAAATCGTCCAAGACCCACTTTTACTTCTTTTCCTGTGTCTGGATGTTCCCCAATTATTTTCGGTAAAGATAGTAATCCAGTTGCAGTGTTCAAATCTACATTCTCAACGTTCATGTCTTTTGGTATAGCTACTGCTTTTTTCTTGTCTGACTCACTATTAAACTGCAGATAAAACCCATAAGGACCTTTCTTAATCATAACTTCTTGACCAGTTGTGCTATCTATTCCCAGGCTTTTAGGGTACGTTAAATTCTCATTACCACTATCAGTAACTTCTCTGGTATAACGACATTCAGGATAATTAGAGCAGCCAAAAAATGCTCCGCTACGCCCAACATTCAATTTCAACATACCATCAGAACAAGTAGTACATTTTTTCTCTATATTATTTTTTTCTTCTTCTGAACAAAAACAGTCAAGAATTAAATCACTGATACCACCTAAAACTTCATCATATTCCATTTTTTTAACAGAACTAATATTGTCAAAAAATGGTAGCCAAAATTGACTTAGTACTTCTTTCCTCCTTGCATTGCCATTTGATATTAAATCAAGTTCTTCTTCCATGTGAGCTGTAAAATCGTATTCTACATAACGATTAAAAAATTTCTTTAGGAATATGGTAACAATTTTACCACGACTGCTAGGAAAAAACCTTTTGTTATCTAACACAACGTAATCACGGTCCTGCAACACTGAAATAATCATTGAGTAAGTTGATGGACGACCTATACCGACTTCCTCCATTTTTTTCACAATACTTGCTTCACTATAGCGTGGTGGGGGTTGCGTGAAATGTTGTTTAGGAGTAACAGAAATTAATTCACACGCTTCTCCTTCTTTCATAGCAGGTAATAACCCATCATCTTCGGCTTCCATATTATCTCGATAAACCTTATAAAACCCATCAAACGATATATTTGACCCGCTTGCTCTAAGTATTACTTTATGATCATGAGAACTAATCTCTACTATCATTTGGTCAATGATTGCTGACTCCATTTGGCTTGCAATAGTTCTTTTCCAAATTAAGTCATATAATTTAAATTGCTCTGGAGTTAAGTAATTTGCAATGCTATCTGGTGTTCTATTAATATCTGTTGGCCGAATTGCTTCATGTGCTTCTTGAGCATTTTTGACCTTTTTAACATATTGACGAGGAGATTTTGGCAAATATTTATCACCATATAATGACTTGATAGATCCTCGAATTGAGCCAATAGCTTCATCTGCAATATAAAATCCATCTGTACGCATGTAAGTAATCAAACCTACAGTTTCCCCACCAATATTAATACCTTCATATAAATTTTGTGCTATGCGCATAACGTTCTTTACGTTGAAATACAGTTTATTTACTGCATCTTGCTGTAGAGTTGAAGTAATAAATGGGGGAGGGGGGTTCCTCTTTATTTGCTTATTTTCTATTGTGCTGACAGTATACTGCCTCGATTCAATCTGTTTGACTAAGTTCTGTGCTTCTTCTTCATTCTTAATCGTGAATTTTTCTAACTTTGTATTGTCATAGTGGCTAAGCAACGCAAAGAAAGTCTCACTCGCACTATTCTGCATTTCTGCTTTTATACTCCAATATTCCTGCGATACAAACTTACTAATTTCATTCTCTCGCTCGCATATGAGTCGTAATACAACGGATTGTACACGACCTGCAGATTTACTTCCTGGTAGCTTTTTCCATAATATAGGTGAGAGAGTGAACCCCACTAGATAATCTAAATCTCTCCGTGTTTGTTGTGCATATACTAAATCCATATTTATTTTTCCTGGATTTTTTATCGCTTCCCGCACTGCATTTTTTGTTATTTCATTAAAGGCTATCCTGTAAATATTACTTTTATCACTAATTGCTTTTCTTTCTTTTAGCACCTCGACAATATGCCAAGCTATAGCTTCTCCCTCTCTATCTGGATCTGTTGCAAGGTATATGTCCAATTCTTTACTGGCAATTTTTACCAACTCTTTTATATATTTTTCTGCTTTTTCAATAATGATGTACTTTGTAGCAAAATCATTATTTGGATCAACAGAACCACTTTTTGCTGGTAAGTCTCTCACATGCCCAAAAGATGCCGCTACTTTAAATTTTTTATCTAAATATTTACCTATTGTTTTCGCCTTAGCAGGTGACTCAACTATTAATACCGCCATAATATTTTTTCTAATACTTTGAAAATGATATGTTGAGAAATATACAATGAAAAGTAAAAAATTCTTTAATTCATTTTTCTGGTATAAATTAAGTTAAGTTAAAGTAAGAAATAAGTGTACGAGATTTAGGATAGGAAGGGGATAAAAGCGCCAGTAGCGTACAGCTAAGTTCTCTTATTTTTTTTAAGAAAACTTATATCCTATTTTGTCTTTTTACAATCAACTTTTTGTGGTTGTGAGTATCTCTTCAGCAATTTTTTCTACGTCAGTATCTGTAAAATGCTGAGATATTTCTGGATATATATACTCTACAATTCCTGCAAGTGATGGAACTTTTATGTCTCCGGTAACCTCATCTTGGATGGTATAACCTCCTTCTAAGAAGTTCGTCATGAAAGTTTCAAAAATGTGTAATTGTATTCCTTCGTGAAGCTTTCCTTTTATATCATTCCAATATATAGGACGTTTGTTTGGAACAGAAGAATGTTTATCTAGGTAGTGTAGACATTCAAAAAGAAAGGAGTTATAATAACAATTTTTGAGAGAAGCTAAGGATGTTATACGACTTAAAAGATAAGCAATGGGAAAGGATAAAGGAGAGTTTACCCGGAAAGAAAGGGGATAGTGGAAGGAGTGCAAAGGACAACAGAAAGTTCATAGCAGCAGTGATGTGGATAGGGCGAACAGG
>NZ_JACVWV010000055.1 GCF_014534705.1 Wolbachia endosymbiont of Pentalonia nigronervosa
CTGACAACCTCCTTTCATTATATATCTTATTGCATGCTCTAATATCGTGTTTTCTTGGCCTTCCTATTGCCCCTTGTGCAACGTATGGCTCTAGTATTTCCCATTCTTTGTCACTTATGTCACTTGGATACATTGTTCCCTCTCTGTTTTTACTTACTTTAGTGTACTCTCTTCTTCTTTTCTTTTCAAGACATCTTCTCAGATGCGAGATATTAACGGTATTGACGTGAACGATAATGGTAATACATTATTGCATGTTGCAGTTTTTAAAGGGCACAAAGATATTGTTGAGTTCCTGTGTGAACAACTAGGTATAAACATCAATGCTAAAAATAAGCAAGGCAAGACACCACTAGATATTGCTCGAGATTTAGAAAAACAAGATATCGTGCAAATGTTGGAACTACATATTCAACAAAATAGGCAAGTCTCTACTGAAGGGCAGCCAGCAAATCAGCTTCAGCCTAAGCCAAAAAGAGAAGCAGGTTCTGACAATAATGTGTGTGAGAAGCCAAGAACTTCTTCATCAGATCAAACTTCTAGTGCTGATGAATTGAGTACAGGTCTTGAAAGTACAAATGCTAAACAAGTGCAAGGTGTTAGTAAAATGCGTAATTAAATTAGGGTTATGATAAAAGCGCTAGTTGGCTTTGAAAAAAATCCAAAAGTTTTTGAGCAGGAGTTTAAACTTACTAGGCGCAAGCGGTATGACCCCAATGACATCAATATTGCCAAACTGTTTGTGTCAATTAGGCAGCATTGTACAGGAAACCCTCCGAAGAACAAAATAGATAAGATTTGTAGGTTACTTCCTCAGATACAAAATGTTAATGATATTGACATGAACGATGACGGTAACACATTATTGCATGTTGCTATCAAAGCTGGACTTTTGGATGTTGTCGATCTTTTGCTTAACCAACCTAATATAGATAAAACAATAAAAAATAAACAGGGTAAGACAGCACATGACTTGGCTAACCAGTTATATAATCAAGATCCTAATTGGACGAACATAATTGATCGATTGAATCCTCCAGCACAACCAGGGCCATCAAGTATTGGGCAGCAAGGTGCACAACAACCAACTAGTGTACAGACTCATCCAGCATCAGGGCTTAAGAACAGCTTACATGGCAATATTTATCAATTAAAACTAACTATGCTTTTTCTTAAGCTAGGAATGGATAAAAATTACGATTTTCGTTTAGCAACAGAGTGGGATGCTGCTGAGAAGTTTGATGACTTAGTATTTAAGTATAGTGATCAAGGGCAAACAAAATACCATTTTCTGCAGGCTAAACATAAGCAGGATAAAGATAAAAAGATAACAGTAGGAGATTTGTTTACAACAGACACAAATGGTGAATTCAATTTAGCAAAGTATTTTATCTCTTACTTAAAAATCAAGAATAATCCAGATTTTCAAAATGGGAAAATAGAAGACGTAATTATATGTACTAATATTGGTTTTGACTTAAGACCCCCTGCAAAACGAGGAAAAAAGTAGAAAAACAAAAAAAAGCGTATAAAATGAGAGTTTTAGTGAGAGAAAATGGCAATAAATTATGCAAAAGTGGCAAAAACACCTAATGTTTTTAGGCAATTAACGGGTTTGACGACAAAAGAGTTCGAAAAAATCGTGAAAAAAGTCCGGCCGGAGTGGGAAAAAATGGAGGCAAAAAAGAAATGTCACGGAAGAAAATCACATGTTGAAACACTAGAGGACAAGATTTTATGCGTTCTCATTTATTACAGAACATACATAACACATCCATTTTTGGGATTTTTATTCAATTTGCACAACTCAAATATTTGCCGACTTTTAAAGAAAATGGAGCCATTGTTGGCAAAAAAAGTTACCATAAAAAAGGATAGAACCTTAACGCCCGAAAGGATTTTTAGCAGATGTCACTGAGCAACCAATACAGCGGCCAAAAAGTAGCAAAAAACGGAAAAAAGTTATTCAGGCAAAAAGAAAACGACCACGATGAAAACGGAAATTGTAATCGAAGAAAGTGTTGTCAGTTTCAAGGTCACATCGAGCATGATTTTCGCATACGAAAGCAGGAAAAATTGTTACCAAAAGATAGCATAAAACATGCTGATTCCGGCTATCAAGGATGGCAAAAACTGCAGAAAAATGTGGTGATTCCATACAAAAAATATAGGAAAAAACCGCTAACGTCAGAACAAAAGGAACATAATCGGAAGTTGGAGGATGAGGGTGGAAAATAAGATACGAGAGATCAAGATTTTCAAAATTATATCAAATGTCTATCGCAACTTTCAGAAGAAATATAACATGAGATTCAACATTATTGCTGATATTGTGAACCTAAAACACGGAGCTTTTGGGTTGGGGATCCCCTACCTGAGCAACTCTCTTCAAGTTGTTTCGCAGGGGATCTATAGTTAAATTTATACTATTTTTGTAAAAAAGTCAAGTTACTCTCTAGCTTGGATTGTAAAGATGTCTGCTTACGCTCTCTTTAAAAGATTTTTATTTTCTTTCAAATAATTTTTCAATATCACTGAGTTTCATCTCTATATAAGTAGGTCTTCCATGGTTACATTGTCCAGAATATGGTGTTTCTTCCATTTGTCTTAGTAATGCATTCATTTCCTCTAATTTCATTTCTCTGCCTGCCCTAATTGAGTTGTGGCAAGATATCGTGGCTAATATTTTATTTATTTTATCTTCTATTGGTAACGCATCTTCCATTTCTATTAACCTGTCAGCTACATCAGTTATAACCTCTTTTATATCTATACCATTCAAAATTGCTGGAATTTCTTTGATTAATACCATAGAGTTTGAGATTATTTCAATGTCAAAGCCCATTTCAAAGAGTTTCTCTTTATAATTTTCAATCATCTCCATTCCTGCCTGATTGGTAATTTCTACCATCTCGGGAATAAGTAATGACTGCCTCTTAATTGCTGATTTTTCCATGACTTCTTTCATATATTCATAAACTAATCTCTCATGAGCTGCATGTTGATCAACTATCACTAATTTGTTTTTATTTTCTGCAATTATATAAGTGTTGTAAACCTGACAACGTGCGTGTCCAAGAGGATGCTCTTCTATAAGTTCAATTTGTTTCTCTAGAGCTTCTAGTTGTATTGGTAATTTTTGCATAGAGTACCCTGGCTCCTCTAATACATTTTTTGTGCTCATATATGGAGAGCCAAATTTTCTCATTAACGAATTTTCAAAGCTACTTGGTCTTTTTTCATAAAAATCTTTGTTATTTTCTTTATTTTTTCCTTCTTTTTTTAGTTCACAATTTTCTTTGAAATCTTGATGCTTCTCCTTAATCACTCTTTCATTAGATCTATTGTGAAAATCGATTTCCAACAGCGATTTTGTTGTCGGCACGCTTCTCAAATGCATCCTTTGATGCTCATCTGCATCTTCCCTTGCACTATCAATAAGTTCTGAAAGAAGTCCATTGTCTCTCTCTTCATTTTCATTTGTAGCTTCAGGTCTTATCCTCCTTGAAAGGGTTCTAATTAGTCCTCTTGTCACTATTTCATATATGAGTTTTTTATTCTGAAATCTTACTTCTGATTTGTTCGGGTGCACATTTACATCCACTTGATCATAAGGTATCTCCAAATGCAATACTGCAAAAGGATATCTATTATTCGGAATTAAGTCATGATATGCATATTTAATTGCACCTACCAGCAGATTATCTTTTATTGGCCTTTTATTAACAAAGGTATAGATCATAGTAGATTTACCTCGATTAACTGTTGGCTTACAGATATATCCTGTAAGTTTAGTGCCATTTTCTTCCTCACAGACTTCCAAAGAGTTATTCTGAAATTCCTTTTCTATTTCACATAGCCTGCTCAATAACGAAACTTGTTTGGCGTATTTTAAAAGCTTTTTATTGTTTGAAGTAAGAGTAAAACCTATATCATAGTTAATCATTGCTAAATTATTGATGATATCAACTATATGCTGAGTTTCAGCTCTTTCAGTCTTTAAAAACTTCAGTCTGTTTGGTGTGGCAAAAAATAAATCACACACTGCAATATGAGTTCCTTGTGATATAGAATAAGGAGCAAGTTCTTCTGTTTTTGTTCCACCTTCGTAACTTATTGACCATGCTTCATTTTTTCCACGCGCTTTAGACGATAATTTGATTTTACTAACTGCAGCAATTGATGGTAAAGCTTCCCCCCTGAAGCCAAGATGCTTAATTTCTATCAAATCATTATCACTTAATTTTGAAGTAGCATGACGCATAAATGCGAGCTCTACATCACCCTTTTCTACTCCATGGCCATTATCCACTACAGCAACAAGATTACGTCCGCCACTTTCTATTCTTATCTCTATTTCTGTGCTGCCAGCATCGATGGCATTTTCCACCAGCTCTTTCACAACACTTGCTGGCCTTTCAATTACCTCACCTGCTGCTATTCGATTAATCGTTTTTGCGTCTAAGAGAATAATTGCCATCACATGCTTATAAAAATACAATATTAATTATAAGCCTCCACTCCAAATTTGCTAGCAATATCACAAAAAGAAAAGCCTACCGACATGGTAGGCTCCAATTGTTTACTTATAGGCTTCGAGTTCTATTTCTTGTTTCATTAGAAACAGAAACATCTTCTACATAACTCGTACTCTTTTCTTTCAGGAAATTTATCATGCCTGTACATTGTGGATATTCTATTTGAGCAAGCTCCAGAGGAGTTCTATTTTTACTGTCTTTAGCATTAATGTCAGCACCGTTTTCGAAAAGATGCTTTATCATTTCCAAGTTACAAGAATAAACAGCAAAATGTAAAATGTAATCCCCATAATTACTTTTAACATGAACATCAGCACCATTGTCCATAAGATACTGTACCATCTCAAAATTAGAAAAGCTGACAGCAAAATGCAATGGAGTATATCCTTGACTATCTCTAGCATTAGGATCAGCACCTTTTTCTAAAAGATACTTTACCACTTTTAAAGTAGAAGAGCGGACAGCAAGATGCAATGGAGTAATTCCATTATTATCTTGAGCCTTAACATTCGCACCTTCTTCTATGAGATATTTCACTACTTCGAAGTTGTGATCAGGAGAATTAAAAGCAATGTGCAGGATGGTATCCCCATTATTAGTTTTAGCACTAACATTAGCACCATTGTCTATAAGATACTTTATCAGCTCCATATTAGAAGAACGAGCAGCAAAATGCAATGGACTATATCCATCATTATTTCGAACATTAATACCAACACCTTTTACTATAAAATACTTTACCAGCCTCAAGTTAGAAGAACGAGCAGCTATGTGCAATGGAGTATATCCAGCTTTATCTGTTGCCTTAGGATCGGCACCTTTATCTATAAGAAATTTTACTATTTCAAAGTTATTAGAGCGGGAAGCACTATGCAATGCGGTACTTCCATTATTATCTCTAGCATCAGGATCAGCACCTTCATTTATAAGGTCGCTAACTTTAGCGATATCTAGCTCTTCTATAGCAGCAAATAATTCGTCGTTTAAACTCATTTAACCCTCCTTTATTTTTATTACTCACGCAAGAACATATTTTTGTAAATCAACTCTTTTTATCACAAAAACTTACCATTAGGAAAAAAAGCAGCCTACCGACATAAAAAATCGGCAGGCCACAATAAGCCGCTTATATGCTGCGAGTGACATTATCACCAAAAATAGAAACATCTTTTAGTCGACTATTAGGTCGTGCTTCTATGTTTAACTTTTCATTAAAAGCCTTCATAAATTCGTCACATTCTTCTACAGTGCATGCTTTTCTTGCATATGAATTTAAAACCGCAGGAATTTCATAAGATTTACCACTGGCAATCTTGGTGCAAATTTCATCATATACTAGAAACCTAACTCTTGACAATTTTACTGGTACACCACTTTTTTTTGCAGCATATTTCACTGCTTTCTCAAAATCATTATTAATATTTAATGTATAATATGACATTCGTTGTTCCTGAGAAAGACCTGGAATTGCTGTAGTAGAAACAGGTTTTTGCCCTGTGACCTTTCTTGCAAACATATCTAATAATAGTAATGTGCTGTTAAGTGACGCTGTATTATTAAAATCAACTTGTGGTGCTGTCATATTATCTTGAGGGACATAAGCCAATTGCAATGCTTCTCTTTCATACCCGACATTATCAGCAAGTATTAATGTTGAACCTTGAGGCGTTGTTGCTGAATTTGTAGATTCAGTAGTGAGTACATACTGAACATGATTACGTATACGACCTGCTTGAGTCGGACTAAAAGGAGTGGTTGAATCTACAGATTCAGTAGTATTCTGAATATTACTACTAGCACCCTTTGCTTTTAGGTAATCTATAATGCCTTGATTTAGAACAAGATCTAGAGGTGTTCTACCTTTATCATCCTTAGCATTAATATCAGCATCTTTTTCTATGAGATACTTTACTATATCTAGGTTGTTGCTGAAAGAAAGAGCAGCACAAAGAGCAGCACTATGTAGTGGGGTATGCCCTCCATAACCCTTATTATTAACGCCAGCACCTTTTTTTACAAGGCATTTCACTATCTCTAAATCGGAACTGGGAGAGCTAACGGCTTTGTGTAATATGGTATCTCCATCACTATCTTTAGCATTAACATCAGCACCTTTTTCGATAAGATACTTTACTATCTCTAAACTGCTAAAGTCAGTAGCCTGATACAAAGGAGTAAACCCTCCAGAATCCTTAGCATTAACATTAGCTCCTTTTTTTATAGCACTCTTAACTTTACTATAATTCCCCAATAATATAGCATCAAATAACTCATAAGTAGCATGCAGAACATCACGACGTACACGACCTGCTTGAGTCCGATGAGAAGGAGCTGTTGAACTTATAGATTCAGTAGTACTAGCATCACGATTCGCATTCTTTTCTTCTAATAAACTTATAATGTCTTTACAATTTGAACATTCTGTTTTAGCAATATCCAAAGGTGTTCTGCCTTTATTGTCCTTGGCACTAACACTAGCACCTCTTTTTATTAAATTCCTCACTATTTCCAAATTGGCAGGATGATCAGCAGCTAGGTGTAATGGAGTAAGCCCACTATTCTGTGCAACATTAGGATCAGCATCTTTTTCTAGAAGATACTGTACAACCTCCAAGTTGGAATTAAGAACAGCAAAATGCAATGGAGTATGATCCACAGAACCTTTAGCCATAATATCAGCACCTTGCCCTACTAGGTACTTTACTACCTCTAATGTGGAATGACGAGCAGCTAGGTGCAATGGGGTATTCCCGTTATTATCTTTAGCATTAGGATCAGCATCTTTTTCTAGAAGATACTCTATAATTGCTAAATTGTAGTGATCAGAACGAACAGCATTGTGCAATGGAGTATTCCCATCTTTATCTTTAGCCTTAACATCAGCACCTTTGTCTATAAGATACTCTGCTATATCTAAATTGCCAGAATAACTAGCATGGTGTAAAGGGGACTGCTTATGATTATCGCTAATATTAACATCAGCACCTTTTCTTACAAGATTACGAACTTTATCATAATCTCCCACGGTTGTGGCAATCAATAATTCGTCATTTAAACTCATTTAACCCTCCTTTTGTTTAATTAGCCTCACCTCACGCAAGGCAGTCTAACAGCATATTTTTATAAATCAATCCTTTTTATTACAAAAACTTATTTTTTAATGGACTTCTTGTAAAACGACAAAATAACCATGAAATTACGTTTTTGTGGTAATAAAACTACTAGCATGAAAAAAAACAAGCCTGCCTTTTTATATCAGCAGGCCTTAAGGATTTATAGCCCTCTTCCTTGAGTGACATCCTGACTAGAAATGGAAACCTCTTCTAAAGAAGTTGGAGGTTTTTCACTGTCCAAATTAAGATTTTCTTGCTTCTTAGCTTGAAAAAAGGCTGATAGTTTGATATTGAACTTATCATTAAAAGCAGCCATAAACTTATCACATTCTTCTGAGCTTAACCTAGTGTGTTCATTGCTGTATTCTCCAGTACATGCTCTTTTTACATATGAACTTAAAATTTCAGGGAGTACGTGAGTTGTATCGTTGTAAACTTCAGTGCAAATTTTTTTGTACACTTTAAAAGAATTAATCTCTGACAAAGAATAAATCTTTAACGAAGATGGGGATATATGGATCTCCTCTGCAGCATATTCTATTGCTTCCTCAAATATACGATAAATACCGAACTTATCACCTAATATTTGTTGTCTAGGAAGACTTGTAGTTGTTGTGGTCATAAACTCTCCTACTACACACCCTTGTACAAGTACGTCTAGGTAGTGTAGACATTCAAAAAGAAAGGAGTTATAATAACAATTTTTGAGAGAAGCTAAGGATGTTATACGACTTAAAAGATAAGCAATGGGAAAGGATAAAGGAGAGTTTACCCGGAAAGAAAGGGGATAGTGGAAGGAGTGCAAAGGACAACAGAAAGTTCATAGCAGCAGTGATGTGGATAGGGCGAACAGG
>NZ_JACVWV010000056.1 GCF_014534705.1 Wolbachia endosymbiont of Pentalonia nigronervosa
TCATTATATATCTTATTGCATTAATAATCGCTCTAATATCGTGTTTTCTTGGCCTTCCTATTGCCCCTTGTGCAACGTATGGCTCTAGTATTTCCCATTCTTTGTCACTTATGTCACTTGGATACATTTTTTTACCTCTTAATTCTACATTTGCTTTAGTATATTTATCTTTTCATTTCTTTTCAAGACATCTTCTAAAGGAACATATTTGTTTTTACTTTGAGCATTAACATCCGCATTCTTAGCAATTAATAGTTTAACTACTTCTAGATGACCATTTTTAGCAGCGTTATGTAAAGAAGTATATCCCAATACATCTTTAGCCTTAATATCTATTCCTTGTTCTATTAGCTGACTTACTAGTTCTAATTTACCACTTTCAGCAGCATCCAATAATTCTAATTCCTTTTTTGTAGGCATAATGTTCTCTTAAATTAACAATGATAATGATATTTAATTATGATATAATTTTATTAAGAAATCACCTTTCACCTCTTTTTGATCCACAATTGGGATTATAAAGCATGCTGTGAGAAAGTACTACAAATTTTTGGCCGAATGTTCATGATGCTATTGATTTTATTTTTCAAAAATAAGGTAACCTTTACTCGTGTTAGCCATAAATAAGTCGCTGCAGGTTCAATAAAAATTCACATGCATAACAAAGATTGATAATATTAATTAAATAAGACAGTTATTATAATTATGCCAAAGCGCACAGATATTAAATCAGTATTAGTCATCGGGGCTGGACCGATAGTCATCGGTCAAGCGTGTGAATTTGATTATTCAGGAACCCAGAGTTGTAAAGTATTAAAAAGTGAAGGATATAAAGTAATTTTAGTTAACTCAAATCCAGCAACTATAATGACAGACCCCGAATTTTCTGACGCCACTTATATTGAACCAATACTGCCTGAAATAATAGAAAAAATCATAATCGAAGAAAAGCCAGATGCAATACTGCCAACAATGGGAGGACAGACTGCTTTGAATTGTGCAATGAAGCTTGCGGACACTGGGGTGTTAGATAAATACAATGTAGAATTGATAGGAATCAATAGAGAAACAATCAAGAAGGCAGAAGATAGAGAACTATTTTGTCAGTCTATGGATAAAATAGGGCTTAAGTATCCAAAAAGCATTATTATAAAAAGTCATGAACAAATCAAGGGAGCTTTAGCATACATAGGGCTACCTGCAATCATTCGTTCATCGTTCACTCTTGGAGGAACAGGTAGTGGTATAGCGTATAACAAAGAAGAGTTTTTTAACATTGCAGACAATGCTTTGAAAGCCTCACCAATAAATGAAGCTCAGATAGATGAATCCATTATAGGATGGAAAGAATACGAAATGGAAGTGATTCGTGATTGTAAGGATAACTGCATAATAGTATGTTCAATAGAAAACGTTGACCCTATGGGAGTGCATACAGGAGATAGCATTACCGTTGCCCCTGCTTTAACTTTGCGTGATGCAGAATATCAACAAATGAGAAATGCTTCTATCGCAGTACTAAGAGAAATTGGTGTCAATGCCGGTGGTGCAAACGTGCAATTCGCTGTTAATCCTAAGGAGGATGGCAGTTTAGTCGTTATCGAAATGAATCCAAGAGTTTCTCGTTCTTCTGCGCTTGCCTCAAAAGCTACAGGATTTCCTATTGCAAAGGTTGCAACCAAGCTTGCTATCGGCTACTTACTTGATGAAATACGCAATGATTGTGCACCAATAATACCTGCTTCATTCGAGCCAGCTATCGACTATATTGTCACTAAAATACCACGATTTGAGTTCGAAAAATTCAAAGGTACAAATTGTGAACTATCAACTGCCATGAAGTCAGTGGGAGAGGTAATGTCAATAGGTCGCACTTTTAATGAATCATTGCAGAAAGCTTTACGTTCCCTTGAAACCGGACTAACAGGACTGGATGAGGTGTTTCCTAAAGACACTGATATTGACTATATAAAATCTCAGCTAGCTAAATTATTACCCAACAGACTGCTAATTGTTGCTGATGCTATGCGCTTTGGAGTTAGCATCGAAGAAATCAATTCTATTACTGGCTATGATTTTTGGTTTCTATACAACATAAAGCAAATTATCTTAGCTGAGCAAAAAATTAAAGAAGGTGGATTACCTGAAACTGCACATGAAATACTACAGCTAAAAAAAATGGGTTTCTCGGACGCAAGATTGGCTAAGCTGTCACGTACTGAAATGACGTCAGAGCAGATAGAAAGTATCAGAAAAAAATTCGATATTAAACAGGTCTATAAGCGTGTTGATACTTGTGCCGCTGAATTTGAATCTAGTACTGCTTACATGTATGGCTGTTATGAAGGTGATGTTGTAAATAAAACTGAGTGCGAAGCAAGCGTCTCTAATCGCAATAAAGTTGTAATTTTAGGTAGTGGACCAAATCGCATTGGCCAAGGCATTGAGTTTGATTATGCATGTGTGCATGCAGTCTCTGCAGCTAAAGAAATGGGATTTGAGACAATAATGATCAATTGTAACCCAGAAACTGTTTCAACCGATTATGATACCGCTGACCGTTTATATTTTGCACCTTTAGTTGCAGAGGATGTGCTGGAAATATTGGAAAAAGAGCAAGAAAATGGCCTGTTGGTAGGAATAATAGTTCAAATTGGTGGCCAAACACCTTTGAAGTTAGCAAAAGTGCTTAATGAGAGAGGTTTCAAAATCTTAGGCACTTCTTTCGATTCTATAGATCTTGCAGAAGATCGCATGAGATTTAAAGACCTTGCCTTAAGGCTAAATTTAAAACAACCGGAAAATTCTATCTGTCACTCAGTTGAAGAAGCTTTCAGCTGCATAGAAAAAGTCGAGTTTCCATTGTTAGTAAGACCATCTTACGTTTTAGGTGGCCAGTCTATGTCAATAAAATACAATATTGAGAGCTTTAAAGAGTATGTTTTAAATCAAACTAAGATTTTCGAACATGGTCCATTGTTGATTGATAGGTTTTTAGTTAATGCAGTTGAAGTTGATGTTGATGCAGTATGTGATGGAGAAAATGTTTTCATTGCAGCTATTATGGAACACATAGAAGAAGCTGGTATTCATTCAGGTGACTCAACATGTTCAATGCCAACAAATACATTAGATAATGAGATAATTAAAGAAATTAAATCACAAACCACAAAAATAGCCCGTGCATTAAGAGTTATAGGTTTGATGAATATTCAGTTCGCTGTTCAGGAAAATAATATATATGTACTTGAAGTAAACCTAAGAGCTAGTCGCACTATTCCTTTTATCTCCAAAGTAATTAATATACCTGTAGCAAAACTTGCCACGCAGGTTATTTTAGGTAATAAATTGGATCAAAAAAATAAAACATTTAATTATTTTGCCGTTAAGGTCGCAGTTTTTCCTTTTACGCGTTTTCCGGGAGCAGATATTTTACTTGGCCCAGAAATGAAATCCACAGGGGAAGTCATGGGCATCGATTCATCATTTGAAGCAGCTCTTGCAAAAGCACATATGGCTGCAGGGTACAAATTACCAATGGAAGGAGCAGCTTTAATTTCAGTCAAGGATGATGATAAAGAGTCTATACTACCAATTGCACAGATGTTAAATAAATTAGGTTTTGAAATCTATGCAACCAAAGGCACAGCTTTATATTTAAATAATAATAGCATTGTTGCAAAAGCTGTAAATAAAGTGAGAGAGGGAAGACCTCACATAGTTGATATGCTAAAAGATGGAAAGATAAACTTAGTGATCAACACTTCAAAAGGTATAAAATCAGTGCCAGATAGCAAAGATATTAGAAGAACTGCCATTTTGCAAAACATAGCCTACAGCACCACCACTTCTGGAAGCAAAGCCTTAGTGCTGGCAATTCAATATATAAAAAATAGTAAATTGAAAATCAAATCACTACAGCAGATAAGCTAGCTATTCATAGCGTTGAAAAAGTCAGCATTACTTTTTGTTAAAAGTAATTTATCACGTAAAAATTCCATTGCTTCAACAGATCCCATCGGATTGAGTATCCTGCGCAATACCCATATTTTATTTAATATAGCTTTATCAATTAACAGCTCTTCTTTTCTAGTTCCTGATTTTGTAATATCAATAGCTGGAAATATTCGCTTATCAGAAAGTCTTCTATCAAGCATGATTTCAGAATTTCCTGTACCTTTAAATTCCTCAAAAATCACATCATCCATTTTTGAACCAGTTTCTATCAGCGCTGTAGCAATTATTGTTAAAGAGCCACCATTTTCAATATTACGAGCCGCTCCAAATAGACTCTTTGGTCTCTGTAATGCATTTGAATCTACCCCACCAGTCAATACCTTTCCTGATGAAGGAATAACTGCATTATAAGCACGTGCAAGTCTCGTAATGGAGTCAAGAAATATTACCACATCTTTTTTGTGTTCAACCATTCTCTTAGCTTTTTCTATTACCAACTCAGCAAGCTGCACATGACGATAAGCAGGTTCATCAAATGTAGAGCTTACCACTTCCCCTTTAACAGAGCGTGTCATGTCTGTAACTTCTTCTGGTCTTTCACCTATAAGCAACATCATCAGTTCTATTTCAGGATGATTTGTAGCTATAGAATGAGCCATTTGTTGAAGTAGTATAGTTTTTCCTGTACGAGGTGGAGCAACTATCAATGCTCTTTGTCCCTTTCCAAGTGGAGTAACTATGTCTATGGCACGCATGCTTATATCTTTTTTATCACCACTGCTGCTTCCCACATTTTCAAGCTTTAAACTTTCTTCAGGATAAAGAGGTAGTAAATTGTCAAAATGAACATATTTCTTTAATTCACTTACTTCAGTGTTATTGATACTTTGAACTTTAGTTAAAGTAAAATATCTTTCTTTATCATTAGGTGACCTTATTTCCCCATGCACCATGTCTCCTGTACGCAAATTAAATTTTTTGCTCTGTCCAGCAGAGACATAGACATCATCAGCACTAGGTGCATAATTTCCACTTGCTGAACGTAAAAATCCAAAATTCTCAGGCAATATTTCTAATGTTCCACTTCCTGTGATAATGCCTCCTTCTTCACTTGTTTTCTTCATTAAACCAAATATCATTTCCTGTTTAAGCATCCTACCATTACTCTTCCCACTGGTTGAAACTTTTTTTTCTTCAGCCAATTTTAATAATGCTTCTGGCGTTTGCTCTTTCAATTCACTTAAGTCCAGTGTTTGCCTCTTTTCATTCTTATCAGCTTTATCAACACTTTGATGTATTTCACAAGCAGCAGGTGATTCATTTTGCTTTGCTGATTCAAATTTAGCTGGTTTTGCTAAAATATCTTCATTAATAGTTGCCATAATCCTCCAAGATTGTTAAAATTTCAACTGGCGTTTTGTTCGCCTAAAACGTAACTTATAAGGTAATAAATTGTGCTAAGCTGGCTTTTAAAAGCCAGTTATAAAAGATTATACACTTTCCTTACATTATACCAGTAATTGCTATTAAGTCAAGTTAATTTAACATCAATAAAATACGAAAGTAAATAAATAATTTCAGTCATTATTCTTTATATTCTGCAACCTTTCTTGCTTTTCCCTTTCCACCTCTGCTTTTTCTACTTCTGCTTCTAAATTTCTTTGGCTACATAAACCTAAAAGTACAGGATCTTGAGGCTTGATATTTTGCATATTATGGTGAGAACCATTGCGAATCTGTTCCACAGTGTGGTGTGTTGTGCTTACTAATTTAGCTATTACATTGTTATTGAGAATAGGAAATTTTTTTATTAAATGATAAATTGCATCAGGTTTATCTCTACGCCTTGCTGTAGAAGCAAAACCAAGAATATTGCCAAGAGCCTTGTTTTTCATTCTTATGTTTCTCATGACAAGTTTTGGCACTTTTTCGAGGTTCTCTTGACAATCACAAATGTCTTTTTCAGTAATTATTCCAGAAGCAACGGGGTTATACTTTTCAACATCTATCTCTTCATCAGCTATATCTTGCACTTCTTCAAGATCCAACTTACAACATTGTGCAATTTGATTAAAAGTCAGGCCTGTATTATCTATTAACCAAGCAGCAATTTGCATAAAAATAAGCTGCTTGTTCCTACTATTACTCTTAGCAAATTCCGTTGAAGTCAAAGAAGAGTTATTTACCATAAAAATATCCTTACTAGTGTATAGAACATTGAAAGTAACTTACATAGATTAAAAAAGTATTAATTTTATCACTGCAGGAATTTTTTAGTGAGACGGACAGTTTGGTATTTGAAAAGTTTACTCCCATTCAATGGTTGAAGGTGGTTTTGAAGTGATATCATAAACAACTCTACTAACACCTGCAACATTATTAACAATAATATTGCTTACATTCTGTAAAAAATCCCAAAATACTAGTGAGTATTTATTTTTGTCTTCAAATGGAAATGCATCAGCTGTCATTCCATCAGAAGATGTTACAGCTCTCAAAGCACAGACATATTTATATGTTCTTTTATCTCCCATCACACCCACAGTTTTTATTGGCAATAGTACAGCAAAAGCTTGCCATATTTCGCTATATAAATTGTAACTTTTCATTGTGTTGATATATATCTCTTCAACCTCTTGTAGTATACACACTTTCTCTTCTGTAACTTCACCTATAATACGCACAGCAAGCCCAGGTCCAGGAAACGGATGTTGAAATATTATTTCATCTACCAGTCCAATTTCTTTCCCAAGCAATCTTACCTCATCCTTGAATAAATAGTGCAAAGGTTCTATTAATTTCAACTTCATCTTTTCTGGTAACCCACCAACATTATGATGAGACTTAATCGTGCTAGCATTATCTGATGCATGTCCTGATTCGATTACATCAGAGTAGATAGTACCCTGCATTAAAAAGTCTATACCACCTACTTTTTTTGCTTCTTCTTCAAACACTTCAATAAAAGTATTGCCTATAATCTTGCGCTTTTCTTCCGGATCAGTTATTCCTTTTAACCTACTTAAAAATAAATCTGATTTATCGATGCATTTTATTGGAAATTCTTTAATTATGTGAATATTTTGCTTTTGGCTTTTACTAAGTAGCCCGGTATCAATAAAAAGACAATGCAACTGCTGTCCCACAGCTTGGTAGGTTAACGCCGTTGCAACAGTTGAATCAACACCTCCACTTACTGCAGCAATAATTTTCTTATCTCCTACTACACACCTAATTCTCTCCTTTTGCTCATCAATAAATGATCTAATTGTCCAATCTCTAGTGCAGTTAGCAATATCAAGAAAATTAGAAAGTAAGTTACTGCCATTTTCTGTACTCCTTACTTCAGGGTGAAATTGAGTGCAATATATCTTACGTTTTTCATTTACAACTATCGCCATAGTTTGGTTTATTACCCCTGATGCAACAACAGTAAAGCCTTTTGGTATGGTATCAACACTATCTGAGTGGTTCATTAATACATCCACTTCAGAATCAATATTCCATATGCCTTTTATAATAGGAGATTCTTTTTGTATTTTTATTTTTGTCTTACCAAATTCCCGTTTAAAATTTTCTTTTACTACTGCTCCGAAATAGTGGCAAATTAATTGCTGCCCATAACATATTCCAAGTATAGGAACACCTGTTGTTTCATTAAAATTTATGACGTCGTTTACTAACTTATTTACTGAAGAATTGCCACCATTAACTGAATCTGGTCCTCCAGAAAAAATAAAACCACTGAATTCCGATATTATTTCAAAACTCACATTTTTATGAAATATCTCGCAGTATACATTCATACCCCTAATTTTTTTTGCAATGAGTTGTGTAAACTGTGAACCAAAGTCAATAATAGCAATTTTGGACAAATTATTCTCCTAAAGTATACATATATTAATAATAGGCAAAATAATGAATAAGTAAACTATTACATAATACTATATGAAGTGAAAGATACAGGTGTAATGCAATGTAAGAAAAAAAATACCATCAATTTTTGTAGGTTTACAAGTTGTGATATTTACCTATAATTAAGAGTAGAATTTAAATCATTTTTAATTGCGGGAGTAGCTCAGTTGGTAGAGCGCAACCTTGCCAAGGTTGAGGTCGAGGGTTCGAACCCCTTCTCCCGCTCTTTTATTGAGGTGTGCTTCTATAGCCTCAATAACGCTTGATGTATAGTTCTAGGGTGTGATAGTAAGGTCAGAACATACAAATTCAAAAAGAGTAAAGAATTTTTAGTCTTTTAGCGTAATTGTAGAAGCTATACAGATGCTCTTCGCGTTGTTGCCGGTTGAACTGTTGGCCCTTCTACGATACTGCTTACTGTAGGAACTGTAGAAGATGATCTCTCGCGAGATGTGATGTCAGATTCACTTAATTGTACAGCAGGCTCTGCAAGAGCAACATCTTGATTTTGTTCATCTCGAGTTGTTACCGGTTGAACTGTTGTCCCTTCTACGTTACCGCTTACTGTAGGAACTGTAGAAGATGATCTCTCGCGAGATGTGATGTCAGAT
>NZ_JACVWV010000057.1 GCF_014534705.1 Wolbachia endosymbiont of Pentalonia nigronervosa
CATTATATATCTTATTGCATTAATAATCGCTCTAATATCGTGTTTTCTTGGCCTTCCTATTGCCCCTTGTGCAACGTATGGCTCTAGTATTTCCCATTCTTTGTCACTTATGTCACTTGGATACATTTTTTTACCTCTTAATTCTACATTTGCTTTAGTATATTTATCTTTTCATTTCTTTTCAAGACATCTTCTAAGAGTTTGAATAAGATTGCAAGAGTTGCGAACAAAAGTCTATTGTTGCCAGTTGTTCAATTCAGTGTTAGACTTGTTTAAATAAGTCGTTATCAAAGTGTCAAACAACGTAGTACCAGTCTCAATAGTAAAAGAATTAGAAGATTCTTATCTTTCTTACGCAATGAGCGTAATTATAAGTCGTGCCATACCGGATGTGCGTGATGGCTTTAAGCCAGTTCATAGGCGTATATTATATGCAATGTCTAGGGCTGGTTACGATGCTGGTAAGCCATACAAAAAAGCAGCCAGAATTGTTGGTGACGTTATGGGTAAATATCACCCACATGGTGATGCAGCAATCTATGACTCTTTAGTGAGAATGGCTCAGGAATTTTCTCTTCTTGTACCACTAATTGACGGGCAAGGTAACTTTGGGTCAATAGATGGCGATCCTCCAGCTTCCATGCGATACACGGAAGCAAGATTGCATAGAGTATCACACTTTTTGCTGAATGATATTGATGAGGATACCGTTGACTTTAGACCAAATTATGATGGTCATGAATCCGAGCCAGTTGTATTGCCGGCAGAGTTTCCAAATTTATTGGTCAATGGTGCAAGTGGTGTTGCAGTTGGTATGGCAACCAATATTCCTTCTCACAATCTTGGTGAAATTATCGATGCTTGTATTTTATATATAGATAATCCGGAAGTTACTTTAGATGAGTTATTAGAAGTAATACCAGGACCAGATTTTCCTACCGGCGGAGTGATTCTTGGTAGATCGGGAATAAGATCAGCATTTTCGACTGGTCGAGGTTCAATTGTTGTACAGGGTAAAACTCACATAGAAGACTTACCTCAAGATAAGCAGGCAATAATTATTGATGAAATACCCTATCAAGTAAATAAAGTCAGATTAATAGAAAAAATAGGTGAGCTCGTTAAGGAAAAGAGAATTGATGGCATAGTAGAAATTAGGGATGAGTCTGATAAGTCTGGCATCAGAGTAGTAATTGAATTAAGAAAGAATGCAGCAGCAGATTTTATACTTAATCAAATACTTGGACTAACTCCATTGAGAAGTAGTTTTAGTGTTAATACACTAGTACTAAATAACAACAGACCAGCTTTGATGTCATTGAAGGAAATCATAGCTGCTTTCATTGATTTTAGAAAAGAAGTACTAGTTAGAAGAACAGAATTTAGATTAAGAAAAACACGAGAAAAAGCTCACATACATATAGGGCTTTATATTGCGGTGTTAAGTATAGATGAAGTAATAAAAATTATCCGCAGTGCAAAAGATCCTGCGGAGGCATGCAAAGAGCTTTTGCATAAAGAATGGAGCACTTCATCTGAAATACAGACAATAATTGAATTAATTTCAGACAGTACCAGTTTTTTACAAGATGGAATGTATAAACTCACTGAGCTGCAAGCAAAAGCTGTTCTCGATATGAAACTACAGCGTTTAACTGGTCTTGAAAAAGATAAGTTAGAAGCTGAATTAAATTCAATGGTCGATTTAATAAAGGAGTATATAGATTTCCTTGGCTCAGAAGAAAAGTTGATGAAGCAAATCACGATAAATTTACAAGAAATAAGAAATAGGTTCGCTGTACCACGTAGAACTGCAATAGAGGAATCGGATACAGACATTGAAGCTGAAGATCTCATTCCGCAAGAGGATATGGTAGTCACTGTAACTATGAATGGCTATATCAAGCGTGTAAAACTTTCTCACTATAGAACTCAACGTCGTGGTGGAAAAGGAAAGTTAGGTCAGGGGTTAAAAGAAGAGGATGTAATTACTAAGTTATTTGTCGGTAACACTCATACTAGTGTGTTGTTTTTCTCTAATATCGGTCGAGTTTATAGGTTAAAAGTTTATAAGCTACCTCTTGCAGAGCCAACTGCACGTGGCAGGGCGCTTGTTAACATATTTCCTCTGATTGAAGGTGAAACTATCACTAATATCATGCCATTGCCAAGCGAGCATAGCGAAGAGTTAAATATAGTGTTTGCTACTGATTATGGCAGCATAAGACGTAATTCTCTAGCAGATTTCCACTATATTCCAAGCAATGGAAAAATAGCAATTAAGCTAGATGAAGGGGATAAATTAATATCAGTTGAAGTTTGTACTGAAAATGATCACATATTACTTTCAACAAAATGTGGTAAGAGTATCAGATTTGTTGCAAATGAAGTACGTCAATTTAAGAGTAGAAATTCAGATGGTGTCAGGGGTATTAAGCTTGCCAAAATTGATAGTGTAATTTCAATGACCATCCTAAATGGCATAGAGGTAACCACAGAGGTAAAAGACCTCTACCTTAAAGTATCACTTGATAAGAGGGTAGAAGCTGCAATGAGTAATTCTATAGATCCCAAGCTAGAGAAAACCTTAAGTAATTTAGGAATAGATAGCGAATTATTCTTAAAACTGGCACTAAATGAAGAGTTTATATTGACCATTACTGAAAATGGTTTTGGTAAAAGAACTTCCGCATATGAGTATAGGACTACTGGTAGAGGTGGAGTTGGTATCACCAATATCCTTACTACTAACAGAAACGGCAATGTTGTTGCCAGCTTCCCAGTTAAGCAAAGTGATAATATTATGCTTATTACGGATAAAGGAAAGCTAATTCGTATTGCAGTTGATGGCATAAGAATTGCCGGACGCAGCACTCAAGGAGTAACTTTATTTAAAACAGAAAACGGTGAACATGTGGTATCAGTCGCAAAAGTTGAGGATCCGGATTCCACTGCTGCCTCTTCTTAATTCATCTTTTATGAGGAGAACAGGGCTCTTTTAAATTAATACCTTTTAAAATACAGCCTCAATTGTTTCTATTGTAAATCTAGAAAAATACAACTCAAAGCAGAAAATTTGACTTTTTAATAAAAATATTATATATTTAATAATATATATTAATTTAGAAAGAAATTATGCCTACTATAGATAACTATGAAAAAACTGATTTACATTGGGCTGCTGAAGAGGGTCGAATAGAGGATGTGGACTATTTAGTAAAAAAAGGTACGAGTGTTAATGTTGAAGATGAAAATAGAAAAGTTCCTTTACATTATGCCGTGAAAGAGGGTTATACAGAAATAATACTATTTCTAATAGAAAACGGTGCAGATGTTCATGCTAAAGATAAAAATGGAAACACTATTTTACATTTGGCTGCTAGAAACGGTCATATAAATATAGTAAAGCTTCTAATAGAGAAAGGTGCAGATGTTAATACTGCAAATAATAGAGGAGAAACTTCTTTACATTTGGCTGCTATTAAGGATAATGAGAAGACAGTAGAGTTTCTAATAGGAAAAGTGGCAAATATTAATGCTGCAGATAACAATGGAGACACTATTTTGTTTTGGGCTGCTATTAATAATTATAAAGAGGTAGTAAATCAGCTATTAAATACCGAAGGTATAGAGTTTAATATTACAAATAACAATGGAGAAACTGCTTTATCTGCGGCTGCTGAATGTGGTAATCTAGAGGTAGTAGAGGCTCTGTTAACAAAAGAAGGTATAAATGTTAATGTTCAAGATGCAAATGGAAGAACTCCTTTATTTTGGGCTGCTGTTCATGGTCATAGAGATGTAGTAGATTGCCTATTAAATACCGAAGGTATAGAGGCTAATACTGCAGATAACAATGGAGAAACTGCTTTATTTTGGGCTGCAGCAGGCGGTCGTCTAAAGATAGTAAAGGCTCTGTTAACAAAAGAAGGTATAAATGTTAATGCTGCAGGTGGCAATAGAGAAACAGCTCTACATAGGGCTGCAGCAGGCGGTCATCTAGATATAGTCAAGGCTCTATTAGCAGCAGGTGCAGATATTAATATGGAAAATGAGAATGGAATGAATCCTTTATGCAAGGCTATTATACAAAATAAAATAGATGTGTATGAACACATAATCGAACACATAACAAAACTGAGAAATTCTGGCTCAAAATTAAGTTCATATAATCTAGAATTTGTAGAAAAGATGACATTTTTACATAATCACAAACCATTGATTAATATTTTATCACAACATTATAAGCGTGATTTTCAAAAAATGACACTTAAGGAAATAGAAAATTTCTTTGAGAAACGCACAAACGACATTGTAGTAAAAATTGGAGGAGAGATAAAGTATCTGGTTGACTTGGTAGATTTTGGAGATGTAAAAGAAAGGCATGCTCCTAAACTAGAACTGCATGTATTGAAAGAGATAATAAATCAAATATTAAAACCTAATTCTCAAGTAGATACAGTAGGAAAAGGCATAATTCAGGTGCGGATAGGGGAAAGAGTAGCTAACTTTTAGTATGTGATAGTGTATCGATGGTCGTTGATACACTTATCCTTAATTTGGCACGATTTAACACTCCTATTATTAGTTCCTTAATTTCATTCACTGACAGACCAGTAGATTCAGCTATTAAGTCAGCAGATTTGAAGTTAATGTTTCACCTGCAAAACCAAGGATGTCATTGAGAAAGTGGATGAGAATAGCCTTGTTTTTCTCACTGCCGAAAATTCGCTTGAACGCACTTGAGATCAAGAAACTTCCATATTTTTATGCTCATATTGTAGCAAAATTATACCATTTTTTCATTATTTTGTATAATGAAATTTTATGCTGTATAATTAACGTATGTTAAATGTAATTACTAGATTTGCCCCATCACCAACTGGATTTTTGCATATAGGAGGTGCTCGTACTGCTTTATTTAGTTGGCTGTATGCAAAACACCATGGAGGTAAATTTTTACTGCGCATTGAAGACACTGACCAGAAACGCTCAACAAAAGAAGCCATTGATGTAATAATAAACGGTCTTAAATGGCTTGGGATAGATCATGATGGAGAAATAGTATATCAGTCAGAAAGAAGAGAGCGGCATATAGAAGTAGCAAATCGTTTAGTTGAAATGGATAAGGCATACTATTGTTACTGCCTGATAGATGAGGTTACAGAGGAAAAAATGCGAGCAAGAGAAGAAGGGAAAATATATAAGCATAAATGTACTGCAAATATTGATAAGAGCATCAAACCAGTTGTGCGTTTTAAAGTAGAGGAGAATTCGACATCATCAAAAATTGAGTTTCAAGAAAGGTCTATTGTTGTTGACGATAAAGTATACGGACAAGTTAAAGTTAACAGTGCTCAGCTTGATGACATGATAATTTTACGCTCTGATAACACCCCGACATATATTTTTGCTGTGGTGGTTGATGATCATGATGCTGGAGTTACTCATATAATACGAGGTTCTGATCATCTAACTAATACTTTCAAACAATTATTGATATACCAAGCTCTCGACTTCAATGTTCCCAACTTTGCACACGTGCCACTTATTCATGGGGAAGATGGAAATAAATTATCCAAAAGACATGGTGCAACGAGTGTATGTGATTACGAAAAAATGGGAATATTACCTGAAGCAATGCGCAACTATTTGCTCAGACTTGGTTGGAGTCATGGTAATGATGAAATCATCGGTGATGAACAGGCGGTAGAATGGTTTAATTTAGATAGCATTGGCCGCTCGCCTGCACAGTTAGACTTCAAAAAATTGGAACATTTAAACAATTATTATATTAATAATACAAGTAATGAAGATATTTTAAGTATACTTACCCCAAAACTTAACCTTACTGATAAAAAAAGAAACTACTTGCTGCAAGGGCTAACAGAATTGAAAAAGAGATCAAATAATCTAATTGAGTTATTAGATTCAGCTAAATTTTATACAGAGGATTTACCTCTTTCTTTGAACGAAGAAGCTCACAAAATTCTTGTTGCTAATTTAAGCACGATCGACCTGCTTACTTCATTTCTCTCGCATATTAACAATGAAGATTGGCACAAAAGTTCTCTATCCACTCAGATCAAAAAATTTGCAACATTGCACGATATGAAAATGAGTGATATTTATCATTCACTGCGTGCTCCCATAACTGGAGTGATGGATGCGCCAGGAATCATCGATATAATGGTAATCCTTGGTAAAGAGGAATGCATAAAAAGGTTGCAATATTCTCAGCACTATACTTAAGAAAAATATGTTTCCTGTATTTGGCATTGAACTAGAATTTTATATCGAGGGAATAGAAGCAGATTTATTTCTTAATGGTATTGCCGACAAAATAGGTTTGTTTGGATTTTCCTGTGAAAAAGAAAGTTCTCAACATCAATATGAAGTAAAAAGTTGTTGTTATACCAACTCCAACGATCTAATCGAGCATTTTGAATCTGTCAAAGAAATACTTGCAGACACAGCACATAAACTTGGTGGTAGTGTTTCTTTTAAAGCAAAACCTTACTTAGATAGAGCAGGCAGTGCTTTAAATGTACATGTGAATTTAGTAGATTTAGATAATAATAATTTATTTTATGCTTATGATAGTGACCACCTGCTTTATAGCATTGGTGGATTATGTGCAATGATGAAAAAACATATGCCATATTTTGCTCCAAACGATGATTCATACTTAAGGTTTCGATATCCAGATATCAATACACCGACCACAGTTAGCTGGGGCATGAATAATAGAACCGCTGCGATAAGAATTCCCAATTTCGCTGGTAACTTCAAAAAATGCCGCTTAGAGCACCGTGTTCCTGGTGCGGATTGTAACCTACAAGAAGTACTAATGGTGATAATGGAAGGTATAACTTTCGGCATAGAGAACAAAACTGCTCCACCAGAGAAAGTATATGGTATTGCTTCTGATTTTCAATATGGCATGGAAAAATTAATATAATTCAACGTTCAGACCTCTTTCAAGCCAGAGCATTAGGCTCTGTGAACCAAAATTTGGAGAAATAAGAAAAAAATGGTAGTTTAACCGTGAATAAATAAGGAGAAACTACCAAATGCATACAAGAAACAAAATGGAAACAAATTTTTGCAAATTTGAAAAGCGTAAAAGGAATACACAGTAAAAACGAAGATCGGCTAAGAAGGTTCATGGAATCAGTGTGGTACATGGCTCGAAGTGGTTGCCAATGGCGACTTTTACCAGAAATATATGGCAATTACAGAAGCGTACATAAGAGATTCAAAAAGTGGTGTGAAAAGGGAATTTGGGAAAGATTGCTCAAATATACACAAGATCCAGATTTGGAAGTGCAAATGATAGATGGAACAATTGTCAGAGCACATTGTGCGGCTGGATACAAGAAGGATACCGGAGCTCAAGAAGCACTGGGACGCAGCAAAGGTGGCTTTACAACCAAAATCACGCACTTGTTGATGCTCTGGGAAATCCGCTTAAATTTACTTTAACTGCTGGTCAAAGAAACGATATTACACAGGCTGAAGCGTTGACTGAGAATGTTTCAAACTCTATTTTAGTGGCGGATAAGGGCTATTGCTTTTATTGCAAGTCTTAAGAATAAAGGGTGTGAGGTTGTAATTCCGCCAAAAAGAAATCGAAAAGTGCAGAGATACCACGATGAGCATATTTATAAAGAGCGGGAGTGTTTTTTTGGTAAAATAAAGCATTTTAGGCGGATTTTTTCAAGATTTGATAAGACTGCTGAGGTTTATTTAGGCTTTTTAAACTTCGTTGGGGCCCTTATGTGGCTTGCTTAAAATTTTGTTCACAGAGCCTAACAAAAGTTTCTTTGAGTAAGACATCTAATCCGCTATAACATTTCATAAGACTACTCCTACTGTAAAAGTTTTTTGAAGAACTTATTCTATTGAATTCGTTACTTCGTGCTAAAATAATGGAGTATGTCTCTCCATTACTCAACAGCAATTACAGTATGTCTCAGAAGATGTCTTGAAAAGAAATGAAAAGATAAATATACTAAAGCAAATGTAGAATTAAGAGGTAAAAAAATGTATCCAAGTGACATAAGTGACAAAGAATGGGAAATACTAGAGCCATACGTTGCACAAGGGGCAATAGGAAGGCCAAGAAAACACGATATTAGAGCGATTATTAATGCAATAAGATATATAAT
>NZ_JACVWV010000058.1 GCF_014534705.1 Wolbachia endosymbiont of Pentalonia nigronervosa
AGACCTAAAGGAGCTATCGTATGCCTATGCAGCTTAAAGAAGGAGAGATATTGTTGGGCAAGCAAAAAGAAAGTAAAACAAGGATGGAAATAAAAAATGGAGAAATTGCTCTATTTAGGCAGCTCAAGTTAAAGAAAAGTGTGGGTAGATGTATGATACTGGCTCCGGAAGACGAAAAAAATGATAAGAAAGATAGCACGCTACTGAAAGGATTAGTAAGAGCACATCTGTGGCAACGTCAAATAAAAGAAGGAAAATACGCAACAACAAGAGAGCTTTGTACTGAAATTAATGTACGACATATACAGCGTATTTTACGATTAAATTACCTGGCTCCAAGGATAAAAGAGGATATTCTAAACGGAACCCAGCCACGACATCTGAAATTAGCAGATTTAAAGAAAATACCACTTTTATGGAGTGAGCAGTTGGAGAGGTTTTATGGTTATCCACAGAATATACAATTTTCAACAAGTGAACAAAATACCAAAAAAGTTATGTAAAAAAAAGTGATTGACTTGTAATCTCATGATAATTAAGATATGCTTAATTAATAAGGGGGTTATATGCCAAGTTTTTTTGATAATGAAACATTCGAAAGAGAAGTAGAAGAATTTATAAGCACTGGAAATGCAAGTTTAATTCAGGTGCTTGTCCATAATTCCATAGGGCTTACCAAGTACTATTTAAGCTTTATGGTTACCAAAATCAATATTATGAATATAAGGCTGTATGGTGAGTACGAGTTAAAGATACAATGTCTGGAAAGGTATAAAGAAATCTTTCATAAAGAAATGAGATCTTTAAGAAATGAAGAGGATGAAGAATTAATAAATAGTATAGATAGAAGTTTTGACTTTGTTGATAAAGGTATAACCCTTGATAGGGTAAAATTAGTAAAATCCTTCAGTAAAGAAGGAAATGAGATAAAACGAGAAATCAAAAAAAGATTAAAAGAGAATGTGTTTGCACGCTTACCAGAAACAAAGGAAGTAGAAAAGTCTCGCTATATTGCCGATCATAGATTTTTTCAAGGCGAAAAGAACATCACTGAATACACTAATGAAATAGATATAACAGACCTATGCTCTATAGATTATGAACAAATTCTTAAGATTTATGATAATTTTGCTAATAAGACGATAGAAAATATGGATAAAGAAATAAAGGATTCAGTTGATAATGCTTTAGAAAGGACAATGGAAATGTTCAGTGAGAAAAGAGATATTACAGTAAGTGAGTATAAAAGATGCGCAGGGAAAATTCAGCAACATTACTCATTTTTAAAAGACATTGAAAAATTTACATTTCTTAGTCAATGGTATCAAGAGCTAGAGAACACAGTAGCAAAAACTATAGATGAAAATATAAAAAATGTGTTATGTCCTAATGAAAAAAATCCTCCTACAACGCTCATTATTGCTAAGCTGAGTAATTGGTTCATAGTGAGAGTTCTGCATAAGCTTCTTCATGATAAGCTTGTAAAATTGGGTAAATATGAGGGTTTAAATTTTTCTCAAGAAGTTGTGGAATTATTAGAAGAAAAAATTACTAGGCTAGATGACAGATTACTTGATCCTGAAAAATTCGTGAATGCCATAAGAAGTGCGTTACTTCATAGTAATTTAACAAGCAGCAAGCCTATATTAAGTAATATGCTGATTAAAGAAATAAAACCTGATTTAAGTACGCAAGCACAAGAAAGATTAGAGAAAGCCCGTGTAATGGCAAACGAAGTTTGGGAAAAAGATAGAAATAGTCCATTATGTATTGAGAGTTTTATAAAAGTACTTTTACAAGAATTAGATAATCAGATTTCAGAGTGTAAAGAGGAAGTATATCTACGAAAACTAGAAGAAAACATTATAGAAGAAATAAGGAATGAAATATCTAAAACTAAAAGTGAAGTTTTTGTGAGGGATATTACTATTAATGCACTAAAACAGCAAAAGAGTACTTTAGTACTAGCGTTAACAATATACACGGTAACCTCATATGATGTAATTGAAGCAGGGTTCAATATCTTGGATGATATGCTAACTGAAGCTATAAAACAGGATAAGGAAGACCTAGCAATGCTTTTGGTTTGTAACGGAGCAGATATAAATACAAGAAGTGTGAATGGAAAAACATTAAGTGAAGAGTTACTAACAAGACCAGCTTTTACAGAAATCGCACGATTATATAGTTCAATGCCAAAAATTAGGGCAAGGTTTACTACGGAAAATTTTGAACGAGAGTTAGAAATGATTAATTTCATTACAGAGCAAGCTAGCAGTGCTAAAGGAGAAAAAGTTTTAGATCTACATAGTATTTTCACCTTAAAAGAATTATGTGAGTTACTTCCTAAAGATACAGTATTTAGTAAGATAAGTTCAATGCTGCAAAACTATAAAAAAGAAGTATCCTGTAAAGAAGATAATTCTAGTGTAAAGTTGAAAAGAAGTAGTAAGCAAAATAAAGAACAGGATTCAAAACAGGTAAATAAGACTTGTGAAAATGAACAACAAAGTTTAGAGCAGGTAAGGAAATTTTTTGAAAAACAAGAAGTGAAGAAATTAAAAGTAGGATGGGCATGTGGTGGTGGAGGTGCTATTGTTGGAGTTGGTGGAGGTGCTGTTGTGGCTGAAGTTGCAGCTGGTGCTGCGATGGCAGATGCTGCTGCTGTTGTAGTTGGTGGTGCTGGTGTAGTAGTTGCTATACCGTTTGTTATTCCTGCTGTACTAGTTGCAATTGGTGTGACAGTATTAGCTAGCTATAAAATACATGCGTACAAAACGAAAAAAAGTGATCTAGAAATAAGCCGTGATGATGTTGATGAGTTGAATAAGGCTCTGGATAATTTGATAGGGATTTTGCAAAGATCTGTCCCTTCAGGAACAAATGAGATACTATATGAAGAATTAAAACAAGCAAAGGAAATGATAAATAAAAGTAAAGAAGAGCATTCACTGCCAAACTCTTTGCGAAGAATGGCATGGAAATGGGAATCATTTGCAGATTTCTGCAATATAAGGCAGGCACCAGAAAAACAGTGGCAAAGCATACCTCTCGTAATTGCATTAATTGAAGAGTTTCAGCAATCTTTTACGGAAAGTCAAAAGAAGGATGAGTTATTTAGTCGCAAGGCAACAACATTTTCAGAATTTGCAAAAAGTATTACAGGAAGTCGAGAAGAATATAAACAAAGCTTAATTTACTACCATCGATTTAAGCAAGAAATAGAAGAAAACAAAAAGAAGGAAGAGGCAAGCAATAAAACCATACAAGAACTTGGTAAAGAAAATATGGAACATCAAGTCAAAGGGCATGAGAAAGATACTCAACTCGAGGAAGCGGAGAAAGGAAGGGAAGAAGAAAGGAAAGGAAGGGAAGAAGCGGAAAAAGGAAGGGAAAGAGCGGAGGCAAAAGCAAAAGCTATTAAAGAAGCTATTGAGTTATTGTGTGATGCAATGGAAGAGCGTGGAATATCAAGAAAGCAGATGAAACAGAATAAAGATGCGCAAAGTTTTTTAGAGGAGCAGTATACTTTTTTCGTTCTCAATGAGGGTTATGAAACCAAATTTAAGAGGCTTATGGAGGAAAGCCCAGTTAACCTACGTGATATATTTGAGGAAGTGAGTGAAGATTTTACTGAACAAGGGAAGGAAGAGGAAAAATTAAGAAAAAATATGCTGGAGTGTAGTGATCGAGACATTAATAATTTAATATGCATGGCAGTAACAAATGTAGTACAAGCAAGAGAAAAAGCAGAAAAAGTGAAGAGAACATTGCAGGGTGAAATAGAGAAAAAATCACCAAGTTCTTCGCTGAATAGTATGGATTATGCAAATGTTGCAGGACCTTCTTGGAAAAAATGAAAATATCAAGTAAAAACAAAAAAGCGATAGTACTGGCACTAGTTGGATTATCGTTATGGTGTTTATGTTGTCGGAATAATCAGCTGCTAGTAGTCTGTTTAGCTCTGCTATGCGCTTGTTTAGTGTGGTTATATAGGAGTGAGGATATGTTCTCGTTTAAATCTAAAAAAGCAATCAAAGAAGAAAACTATATCGAGTCAATCAGAGGCATAATAAGTAGTGAAGATTTTGCCATGCATGCAAGGTCTGTAGTGAGCCTGTCGGATTATCAGTATAGAGATTATAGGTCAAAAATCTGTAGTAGCAGAAGATTTCAAAGTGGACTTGAAAGAGAAGTGATGGAGAAATTTTTAAAATATATAGAAGAAAAAAGAACCAATAAACTAGAGCTTGAGAAAGATATAAAGAGACTGCGTTACACTGATTTAGATTGGCAAAAGAGAAGTGATCTACAGGATGCATATTGGATATTGTGGAGGTATACAAAAGACTTTATATGGCAAATAAAGCCTTATTACGGGAAAAAGGAGGCAATAGAGCATTTTCTAAAGAAAGTAAAATGTTTAAATGAGAATTTCACGTTAGAAACGGCGCTAGAGAGAATGAGGGTTTTACATGAGGATCATGATGATATCAAGAGAGAGTTAAAAGTGTTGCTGGCAAGATATCATCCAGATAAAAACAAACATGAGAGAGCACGAGAAGTTTATGAAAAAATAGAAATGGTGTACAGTGCGGTAAGTATAATACTGGAGAGATATGAGAGATATTATGGTGACACAATATATTGCAACTTTAAGTTATTTTTGCCAAGAAAGTTGAAGAACATAAGTGACACGGAGGTACGCAAGGAGATTGCCTCAATATATGAAGTGTTTGGTGTGGAATATTACCACAAAAGACAGAATGGTGTTGAGAAGATAAGAGATGAAATATTGACAAAGTATAGGGAGTTGATAGATAACGCTGACACTATTTTAGAGATGAAAATAAACAAATCAGAAAAAACAGAGGGAGAAGAACTATGGGTACAAAAGGATAAAATAGAAGAAGAAATAGAAGGTTTAGTTAAGAAGTTGAGAGAAGAAATGCAGGTTATACTGGAGGTATGCTGTGAGATTAGTGCAAGGTATGAAAGAGAAATAGAAAAACATAAATCAGAGGAAATAGAAGGAATCGAAAAAGAGTATTATCAGCAAAAAAAAATAGAAAGGCTACAAAATAAGCTTGATAGATTATATCAAGAAGAAAAGGAAATGAGAGCATTTGTAGACCAAATGAAGGTAAAAAATGCTTTCAACATGGTACAGAATTGGGATAGGTTAGGATTATGGAATGAAGCTAAAAATAAAGCAAAAGCTTCAAAAGAAACACTGAGGTATATTTGGAAGGCAATAAAGAACTTACCTACAACAGCTTACTGGTATAAAGAATATAGGTATGTGTCAGGTTATTCGAGCTTATATGAAAGTTATAAAAAGGCAATAAAGGAAATCGATAGTTATGAAGTGAAGGTAGGTAAAGATGGCAAGTTGACTTTTTATAAAATGGTGCTAACAGAAACAGGTGGTGAGATTGATTATATGGATTTTGTTGCAAGATTAGAGAGTTTAAGATTGCAAAGTAATGAATTACGGAACGAATTTAAAACACAAGAAGAACTGGAGGAAGAAGAAAGAGAGCAAGTTGAAACAATAAAAGCGATGAAACAGCAGTCAAAAAAGATGAAAAAGAAAGGAGAAGAATCAAAAAACCAACTTGAAGAAGTGAAGAAGGGTATGGAAGAAGAAAAGAAAGGAAGGGAAGAAGCGGAAAAAGGAAGGGAAAGAGCAGAGGCAAAAGCAAAAGCTATTAAAGAAGCTATTGAGTTATTGTGTGATGAAATGGAAGAGCGTGGAATATCAAGAAAGAAGGTAAGACAGGATAAGGATATATACAGTTTTTTAGAGGAGCAGTATATTTTTATTGTTCTCAATGAGGGTTATGAAGCCAAATTTAAGAAGCTTATGAAGGAAAGCCCAGTTAACCTACGTGATATATTTAAGGAAGTAAGTAAGGATTTTACTGAACAAGAGAAGGAAGAGGAAGAATCAAGAAAAAATGTGCTGGAGTGTGGCGATAGAGACGTTAATGATTTAATATGCATGGCAGTAACAAATGTAGTACAAGCAAGAGAAAAAGCAGAAAAAGCAAGAAGAACGTTACAGAGTAAAGTAGAGAAAAAATCACCAAGTTCTTCGCTGAATAGTATGGATTATGCAAATGTTGCAGAACCTTTGCGGAAGAAATGAAAGTTACATAAGTTTGGTTAAATATTTTTTTTAAGAAAGTCCCTCTCTTCAGCGTGACAAAAAATTCAATTATTTACTTTCTCTAAACCGCAAAAAATGTCCTACCTTTTAGAGAAAAATAGGTGAAAGTTAATAGATTATGTAAAGAAAATGGGAATTTTGGGGCAAATAATTAGGTACGAAATGTCGTATGTATGTGGGTAAAAATAAGCTATTATTGGGGGTTTTTGCCATACTAAAACTAACTTAGAGAGGAGTTTGCAACTACGGGTAAATGGGCCAAGCGATTCCAAAAAAAACTTACTCTCGGAATCGTTATGCAAAATAGCCAAAATCAGCCATACTGGATAGCTTTTCAGTAATTTTTGTTTATATGAAAGTATATACGTGCGTGAGAATAGAGAGGAAAATGTTGTCAAATTTAACGAAATTGGTGTCTAAAGTAAATAAAGGGTTTTCAGTCAGTGCTAACTTCAGCTTCAAAATGCAAAAAGCTTGCATTGTTAAGTTTAATAATTTATTATGTTATGAATCAATCATGATCGGTTTTGGTGTAACAACAAGGGGGTTTTATGTTAAAGACAAGGTATCCAGCAAGCTATTTAAAAAAAGAAGAACTTAAATCACAAATACAGGAAGAACAGCAATATAGAGAGCAAAGCAGAAAGGCTCTTCAAGACTTAAAAAGAGTAAAACGTACAAATGATAATCCAGAACTGCCAGAAGGTTTTAAGGTGGAACAAGCTATTAGAAGATCTGGTTCTTCTAAAGGAAATAAATTATCTGAGAGTCAACCTGAACAACATGTTAAGTTGGTGAAACAACAACCAGATCTACCAGGAAATAGAGTGAAAAGAGCTGATAATGAATCAGGGCCTTCAAATGCTAATCAAGGAAATCAGCAATCTCCTTATGACGGTAGTCAGTCTGATCGAGATAATCAGCCCATTGATTCTGCTCAGCATCACCAAATAAATCTTAATTCTCCTGACTTTATTGATAGTGATGATGAAAGAGGAAAAAATACAGAGCTATTTACTGCTATAAGGAAGGGTGAACTGCAGAAAGTCCAAGAGCTTCTAGAAGCAGGAGTAAAGACCGACATTATTGATAAAAATAATAAAGATAATAAACCTTTACACTATGCTGTTGAAAAAGGCAAAAAAGAGATAGTTGAAGAATTACTGCTTCCAAAGTGGAAAACAGATATTAATGCTAAGAATAATAAAGGTGGTACTCCTCTACATATTGCTACTTCTAAAAGTGATAAAAAACTTGTAGAATTACTCCTAAATAATCAAGCAGAAGTTGGTATGAGAAATAACGATGATGAGATTCCATTAGATATTGCTAAACGTCTTGATAAGCAAGATATTGTGGGGATATTGAAATCACACACTCAGCCAACCCTACAATCCTATGTTAAAGAGCAATCAGCAGATCAGCAATTTCAGCAAAGTTTCTATTCTAAGGAGAGCGGAGATCAAGAAAAGAATAAGCAATATTCTAATAAAGTAAAAGAAATTGCTCAAAAGCGCAGCTCTAAAAGAAGAGCAGGGACTGCAAGTAGTGGAGATTCTTATGAAATTGATCTATTAATGTTAGGTAAGATTAGAGGGGAAAGTGATACAGATAGATTTTATTTAGACACAAATGTGGATGGTTTAGGTGCTTTTGATGATATAGTCTTTAGATATTGGAATGAGGAAAAATCAACAATAATTCTTTTGCAAGCAAAACATGTAGAAGATTTAAAAAAGGGTAAGGTTACCATTGAAAAATTTACAAATCCAAAAAACGATAAATTTTATCTAGGCAAGTATTTCTCGGACTATTTAAACAGTAGAGAAAGATTTAATAACAAATCTAAAGATCCTATATTTCAAGGTAATTTTAAGGAGCTAGATCTTAAGTATATTATTTATACTAATTCTATTCTGGATGAACA
>NZ_JACVWV010000059.1 GCF_014534705.1 Wolbachia endosymbiont of Pentalonia nigronervosa
CAAAGGTGTCAGTGCTCCTTCTCTTCCGGTTAGTGGTTTACCTTCTCTTATAGATGACAGGATATTTGTCTCTAATTCTTGATAGTTTACTAATCCAACATAGTTGTTTGCTCTTTTTTCTTTCATTTGTTAAACCTCCATTTTTTATATCATTAATATATCATTTTTCGGTTTGACACAGTTTATTTAACACTCCCCTTCATAATATATTTCCTATCTGCTTTTTTTCCTCCAACTTTTTCATTTTCATACACAGATCTGAATAGCCTTGCAAGCTCTAATAATTTATGAGTGTTAAATGTTGCAGAAGTAACTTCAGTGTAAGTAAAAAATTCATCAAAGCATTCCTGAAGTTCAATATCTTCTACTTGGGAAATAATTCCATCAATCTCCTCTATAAACTTAGCATATGAGAAAGCGTCCTTGAAATGTCCAATAGCAATTTTAGAAAAATTACCACAAAATCTTTCTTTTATGTGCGGACGTACGTTGTCACTCATGTTAACAACATTATTGCTAGCAATAGCTAAGCATAAAACACCTATTAGTAAAATGGCTATTGCAGTTATTATTGATCGAGTATCAATATAAATTACCATACAAGGAACATAGTGGCGGGTTATAGCTAAAGCAAAGGCTATTGCAGTTAAAGTTACAACTATCTTCTTTTTGTTATTATGTATATACAAAGTATTGAACGTGAGCATCTTAAAACTCTCTATTAAGCTTAATACTATTTTATATCTTTTTTCAAAAAAAAACAACTGAAATCTTAATGGATAGCTTTTAACCTTAGGCTGGCTGCAGAACATTTATTATCTGCGAACGCTTATGAAATTCTTAGCATAGAACATTAGCTCATCTTTCGTTAGAGCATAGGAGCTATCTTCCCAGTGTTTTTTTATCAGCTCCAAACTTTCACCTAAGCTTTTTCCTGGTTGGCAACCAAGACTTATTAAATCATATCCAGATAAAGGAAATTTGGGAATGGTGAAGGTGCAAGCAAATGCAATATATTGTTTGATTGTGTTTGTACTCTTAGCAGACTCAACTCCACATATTCTTACTAAATCACAATATAATTCTCTACCATATAAAGCTATATACTTTTTTTGTTCTTTTTCTGAAAGTTCAGTTGAAATATTATTAGACAGTAGAAATAGCAGTCTCTTTTCTTGTTTTTTTGAGAGACGTAGAAATTTACTTATATATCCTCCAAGATTGTCATCTCTGGTGGTTCTAAGGAGTAACGCTAATTTTACTAGTGCGTCAGTATTAATAAGAAGTTCCGAAGACAAAATGTAACAATTTACTTTCTGTGGAATAATTTCATATAAAATGTCGAATTTTTGCATGCTTTCCAGAGTAGGTACAGGATTATCACACTCCAGTAATTTAAATATTTCATCTCTTATTCTTTCTCCGGAAAGGCTTTGGATCATGTGTGAATGTTTTTTGCATACGGCCAATATTTCATTGCTCAACTCTCCCACACATATTTTTGCATGAAAACGAAATGCTCTTAAAATACGTAAATAGTCTTCTTTAATTCTATCTTCTGCGTTACCTATAAAATTCAATCTTCGCGCTTCTAAATCCTTGATACCGCAAAAGTAGTCATATATATGGCCATGTCTGTCTGCATATAAAGCATTGAATGTAAAATCGCGTCTTGAAGCATCTGCTTGCCAATTATCGGTAAACTCCACTTCTGCATGTCTACCATCAGACTTGACGTCATATCTTAGCGTCGTAATTTCAAAGGATTTTTGGTTTAAAACTGCAGTTACTGTGCCGTGTTTTAACCCAGTTGGAATGGTTTTTATACCATACAACTCCAGTGCCTTGATTGTCTGACCTGGAAGTAAATTTGTGGCTAAGTCGATATCATGAACATTTTTTTTTAGAATTGAATCTCTTACACACCCACCAACAAATCTTGCTTCACCACCAAATTCCTCTATGGCATTGATTATTAGATTAGTTTCATTATCAATTAGCATTCTCGCATCAATTGTAGTTTCTTTAAAATATCTGTTATCACTGCACTACTACCACAACCTGCTTGCGCAAGTTCAGCGTTGCCTCCGCAATTTTTACCAATTGTGCTGGATGCTAATTCTTTTGCACTAATTTTATTAGTCAAATCTTTACTTATTTTTACAATGAGAACTGTTTTTTTTCCTTCTGTAGAGGTAAAAGCTATGACAGTTTTTGGTTTTTGTTGCTGCAAAATAAATTCTCTGACTATGCTCACTGGAATGTCTATAAAAGCATGACTTAGGAAGTTTATTTCACCGATATCAATGCCTTTTATATTTTCTCTATTCACAAGTTTTTTATACAAGTTTTTTATTTCAGCTTCAGATTCCTTACGCTCTTGACTTAAAATATTTAAGCGGCTGACAATGTCATTTGTTGGCACTTTTACAAGTTCCGCAACTTTCTTCAGGTTAACATCGTTGCTACGCACGTAATCAATAGCTTCTTGTCCTGTTAAAGCTTCAATTCTCCTTACTCCAAATGCAACGGAACTTTCTGCAACTATTTTAAATAACCCTATTTCTCCAGTGTATCGCACATGCGTACCACCACACAACTCTTTTGAATCACCAATATTTACAACTCTCACTTGGTCACTATATTTCTCACCAAAAAGGGCCATAGCACCCTCATCCATTGCTTGATTTATGCTTTGAACCTTTGTCAATGTAGAGTGATTTTCTCTTATTAAAGCATTTACCATATCTTCAATTGAAAATAATTGATCCTGAGAGACTTGGGTGTTATGACTGAAATCAAATCGTAATTTATCTGGAGCAACTAAAGAGCCTTTTTGAGTTACGTGATTGCCTAAGATTTTTCTCAATGCAAAGTGCAAAAGGTGTGTAGCTGAGTGATTTCTCCGCAAATTCTGTCTTCTATTCTTATCAATGGTTGCAGTAATTGTATCCCCTTGGCAAATCTCACCAGAGGTGACAATACATCTGTGTAGATATAAATCATTGATTTTATTGGTATTTTCCACTGCAATGGAACTTTCATCTGGCTTATCCAGGCTTCCTATATCTCCAAGTTGACCACCTGATTCACCATAAAACGGAGTTTTATCAAGTATAATAGTTACTTTTTCGCCTTTTTTTGCAGAATTAACCATTTCATTTTGAGGAGAAATAATAGCTAATACTCTTGCATCACTGATTTTATCAAACTCGTAACCAACAAATTCTGTTTTACCAAATTTATCAGTTAAATCAAACCACACTTGCTCTATGGACTTTTCACCAGACCCAGTCCATTTAGTACGAGCTCTTTCTTTCTGCACTTGCATTGCATCATCGAAACCCTTTTGGTCAAAGTTTATTTTTTTCTCTTTTAAAATGTCCTGTGTAATATCTAAGGGAAATCCATAGGTATCATACAACTTAAATGCTAATTCTCCAGATAAAGTATCACCTACACGTAAATCTGCAGTGAATTTTTCCAGCATATTAATACCTTTCATCAGAGTGTCTTTGAAATTCTCTTCCTCTGATTTTAAAGTTGTTTCTATTAAACTTTTAGCTCTGATCAACTCTGGATAAATATCTCCCATATAAGATGGACTTGTACTATCCACTAAAACTGGAAAAATGCGATGCAGTAGGGAATCATTATACCCCAACTGATGAATGTAACGCGCGGCTCTTCTGATCAATCGACGCAAGACATAATTTTTTCCCTCATTGCCGGGAAGCACACCTCCTGCAATAAGAAACGCAGCTGCACGCATATGGTCCGCGATAATCTTATGCGCTACTTTATTTTCTGCATTTCCACAATATTCTCGCGATTTATTTATAATGGCAGAAAAAAAATCAATGTCGTAATTATCATAAACGTTTTGCATCACTGCAGTTATTCTTTCTAGGCCCATACCGGTATCGATACATTTCTTGGGTAACTTATGCAAATTACCTTCTTCATCTTTATTAAACTCCATAAATACCAGATTCCAAATTTCGACAACTCCGTCATCATCACTTAGGTCAGGATTTGCATGGTCATAGAAGATTTCAGAACATGGACCGCATGGACCTGTATTTCCCATACTCCAAAAATTATCATCTGTTGCAATTCTGATAATTTTATCATCTGTAAGACCACTTACCTTTCGCCAAATTTCATATGCTTCCTCATCAGTATGATAAATGGTGATAGATAGCCTACTTTTATCAAGAGATAGTTCCTTAGTTATGAAGTGCCACGCAAATTCTATTGCAGTTTCTTTGAAGTAATCACCAAAGCTGAAATTACCTAACATTTCAAAAAATGTATGATGACGACTTGTATAGCCAATCGTTTCGAGATCATTGTGTTTTCCGCCTGCTCTTAAGCATTTTTGGCTTGAAACAGCACGCTTCATTTCAGTTTTTTGTATACCGGTGAAGATATTTTTAAACTGTACCATACCGGCATTTGTAAACATGAGTGTTGGATCATGCTCTGGGATTAACGGAGAAGAAGAGACCTGCTTATGATCACTATTTACAAAAAACTCTAAAAATCTTTTTCTGATTTCACTTAACTTCATGACACACTACTGAAATTATTTAATAATGGTAAGCTACAAAAAAAATAAAATCAATTTATCAACTTAAATATTAAAATATACATTATATAGTGGTATTTATATACTTTTTGTATAAATTTTTTAATGAAATTTGTGGACATAGTTAATGAATTAGTTATATTTATTAAAATAATATTTTTAAGGAATATAAAATGCTAACAAATTCGCAAAACAAGATAAAAAGTAAGATAATATTGAATAAAGAAGAGAGAAATGCAGTTTATAACCCGAGCATTTCAAAAGTGTCTGAGTTCATTAAACAAAATGGTATAAAAAATGTATCGCTATCTGAAAGTGCAAGTCATACTACCATAACTTTTGGCATTAAAGATAGTAATAATAATATTACTTCTTTGAAAGTACAGCGTAACAAAAATGATGGAACTTTACCTATATTTATAAATAAACAACGTGTTTGGATATATGATAACAACACATGGAAAGTATGGAATAATTTGATAGATGAAGTTACAAGTCAAAAAGCATCTATTTCTAGTGTTAACAGAACAAAGGATGAAAAATTTTTAGATTCCATACCTCCTACTCTCAATGAAATATTCTCTTTTTATCTAAAAGGTGAATGCAGGGATCTATCAAAATCAGATAAAAATAAAAGTACTACTAGTACACCAGCTTCTAAAATGACTAATAAAGAGGCTGAAGAAATATGGAAAACTGCTAATAGATTGCAAGAAACTGCCTTCAACGAGGTAACGGAGAAAGTCAATGATACAATGAAGGAAATCAGAAAATATAATGGGCAACACAATATTGGGTACGCAGCTAATGTAACAGACTACAGCATTCCATTTAGTGTTAATAGTACAGGAGTATGGAAGCCAACACCACCTACTCCAGCTATTGCAGGAAAAACAGCAGCAACATGGACAATTTTTGGTGCTATAGCAGGAATAGGAGGAGTAGTAGGAATAGCAGTATATTCATGGTGGAAGAACAGAAGTAATGATGGTCAATACGTTGTAGCACCAACAGAAGAACCTTCTACAGAAGTAACCGTTCCTTCTATAAAAGGGCAAGGAAATCATCAATCAGTATAATAACTGGCTTGTCAGATTTTCAATGGCTGCATGCAGCCTGTATAAATAGGCCTCCTTGGAGGCCTATTTATAGTGAGAGATTTTTAGAAGAGGCCTGCCACAGAATATTTAGGTATATTTGATGAGCATATTGACAATAAAATTGCCGCCAGAAATAGGTTTTTCAAGGAGTATACTTTTAAATTCCGTACAACATTTGTATGTAACCAATAAACTATAGCATTTCCCAAACCAAATGATAGACTTCTGTAATGGCTTGACCAACAAGAAGAAAAAGGTCCTTTTGTTGATGCATTCTCGGTTTAAGCCAACTTTTGATCGTATGCCAGCAATGCTCTATTGGATTCAAATCTCACTTTTACCCACAATTTTGAGAAGCTATTATGTGGAGCATCACCATGCTTTCCTTAAGATTTTCGTAGCCTCGCCATAGAGTCATACTTCCTGGTAAATTATCACCTTTTCTATTCATAAACCCACCTAATTTTCCTAACCAAATAATAGCTTGTTTTATGTTTGGAGGTTCTTCGGGCAATGTGGCCGCTTGATGCTCACGTATGTAAAGAGCTTTCCACTCTTCATTGCTTAGAACCTTAGTGCAATCCTCCATAGGATGCGATAAAGCCACTTTTGTTAAATATAAAATTTTAAATGCAATAATGCTCTTTATAGCAATTAATTTCTGTAGCCTTTCTGTACAGTCCCATCATACTTTGGGACTGTACATCTTAGGCTTGATGTTTGAACAGTTAAGCATATTTAAAATTTGCTATACAGTGATTACTCTTGAATAACTTGCTTGACTAGTAAAACTGGAGTTTACAATAAGATTAACTAGGTGTTTTCTCACAAGATCTGCTTCACAGTAAATAGGGCTATATTCTTTAACATATGCTTTATTTTTAAATTGGTTCTCAACTATTTTTTTATCTTGCAAGAACGCAAGTTGAAAAAATGGCCATGCAAACATATATTTCAAAAATCCAGGTACAATAGTGCTTTTAGGAAAGTAAAAGAGGGCATGAATATCATGTAAATTTGTAGTAGTTGGTGTCAAATAAGCTCTAATCTTAAGGCTTAAACCATTTTTACTGTAATAGTTAATTTCTGCAATGCTAGGCATTTGAAACAAGGAGTCACTTTGAAATCTTTCTTTCTCAAATAATTTAGATATAATCCCAGATTGCTTATTCTCTCCAGTATAATGAATGGTTACACCACGGTCAAAACATTTAACTTGTACATAAATTTTTTGCGCTTTTTTGGGACTACGTATTAAGTATTGATGAATAAAGGGAGTGTGAGTAGCATCAAGAAAATTCTCTAATACATCAATTAAATCACCATTTACTGTCCTTTTCCAATAGTAATGATTGTGGGAATCTAAGTCTGGTATGTTATATAATGAATATGGATTACTGTTTAGACTTACAAAAACGTATCCATTACATTCCTCAACGAATATCTTTTTGAGGCAAAATCTAGGGGCATTTTCTAAAGCTGGTATATTTTCACATACCCCTTCAAAATTGAATTCCCAACCATGATAACAACACTTAACACAATTATTGGTTAGTTTTCCTTGTGACAGTGGTACTCCGCGATGTGGACAATAGTCAATAAATCCTCTCAATATTCCATTATTATCTCTAAAGATGACAACGGGAACGTTCAAAACAAAAAATTTTTGTAATTTGTACTTTATATCTTTTGATCGACTTACTAAGTAGCAATAATTTTTTAGATGTTCTATATTCATAATTTAAAATACCTCATAATGGGAATTCCAATGTAAATTAGTGTATTTCCTAATAATTTCCATATTAATCTTTGCAATCTATTGTTTAAATGATTTGTATAAACAGCACTGTATTCAATGAATGGCACGCCACCACGTAAAACTTTAAATTGTGATGCACCAGAGCTAAGATTTAATACCATACCTTTATACTGTGCTCTACTAATACAGTAAGCCATTAATATTCTATATAATCCTAGTTTTTGTGGCAAGTCTGTATCATAGCCAACAATTGGTGCTGTTGTAGTATTACTTCTATCATAGCAACCAATTATAGCATCTAAAACACCCTCTTTATTACGTAGTCCGAAATATTCAATAAATGATGTCTGATGTGAGTACTCTATGTATTGAGCATTAAAAATTGGATTATATACGGAATACTTATCAATACATAATTTTGTGTATAAATATTCTATTTGCTTGTAGTCGCTAGGTAGTGTAGACATTCAAAAAGAAAGGAGTTATAATAACAATTTTTGAGAGAAGCTAAGGATGTTATACGACTTAAAAGATAAGCAATGGGAAAGGATAAAGGAGAGTTTACCCGGAAAGAAAGGGGATAGTGGAAGGAGTGCAAAGGACAACAGAAAGTTCATAGCAGCAGTGATGTGGATAGGGCGAACAGGA
>NZ_JACVWV010000060.1 GCF_014534705.1 Wolbachia endosymbiont of Pentalonia nigronervosa
TCCTGTTCGCCCTATCCACATCACTGCTGCTATGAACTTTCTGTTGTCCTTTGCACTCCTTCCACTATCCCCTTTCTTTCCGGGTAAACTCTCCTTTATCCTTTCCCATTGCTTATCTTTTAAGTCGTATAACATCCTTAGCTTCTCTCAAAAATTGTTATTATAACTCCTTTCTTTTTGAATGTCTACACTACCTAACCTTGTTATACGGGATATGATTCCAAAGATACTGTCCAGTCTTTTAACTCTATGTTGGGAAGGGAGCAAAATCTATGGATCGGCCTTATTGGCATAAGTTGGGGTTCAGCTTCACCTTCCCTGCAAGACACTTTAGCTATAATGCCTTACTTTTTAAAGATACAAGTTGGGGTTTCATAGGGGAGCTAATGTTACAATGTTTATTACATTAGCTAGTACATGTTTTTTATCTAAGTGAAGTTGCCCTGCGGCAACAAGAAGTTCATCTACCTTTTTCCACTTGCTAAGTAAAACTTCAATACTATCTGTATTCTTCTTGATGCTCTTAAGAATAAGAGTTCTTATGATATAAGATGCAATCTCCAGGTCAACATTACTGTTAATTATTTTATCGATTATTTCAGGATTGCTAGAACTATGTAAAAGCGTATAAAAATGTCTATATAGTTCATGTATATTGCTATTTATCGCATTTATTATCATTCCAGGTGCCCCAGGAAATATAGCAACCATCTCATCGAATATTTTATCATCAAGTTTATATTGTGAACAAACAACTTGCTTGGTTTCACCATAAGTCAGAGGTAATAGATTTAATAGAAAACACCTACACTTGATGGTAGTTTGTATATTGTGTGATCTATGGCTAATTATAAATATTTTGGAATTTTTCGGCGGTTCTTCTAATATTTTTAGCATTGCATTTTTAGCATTATCAGTCATTGCTTCTAAGCTATCTATGATAGCTACTCTGTACTTTGATTGAATAGAGCTCAAATGCAGAAAATTTTTCATTTCTCTAATTTTATCTATTCCTATTGTATCACCTTCAACTATGTGTAAGTCTAGTGTTACTAAATCGCAGTTCTTTGTAAGCAGCCAATGAGCGAAGGATTTCACGAGTGTTGCTTTTCCTATGCCTCTTTTGCCACAAACTATCCAAGATTGAATAGATAAGTTATTCATCAATTTCTCTCTGGCTTGATTATGTCCTACTAACTTTTCCATATGCAGGTTTGAATAGCGTTATTTATAGCCTGTGAACCTTCTCTTAGAACTTTAATCTCATCTGTGGTTAAGTCGACAATGGTTGATTCTATACCTGAAACTAGTTTGTCGTCTTCAATGATGCAAGATAAATGTTGTTTGATGGATTGTGGTATATCATTTGCTCGGCATACACTTCTTTCTCCTGAAATGTTCATGCTTGTTGCAATTATAGGCATTTCTAGCTTATTTAATATCGAAACTGCAATCGGATGATTAGGAATTCTTATACCTACACTTGTCTTAAAAAACTCACTTGGTAACATGTTATTATTTCTAAGTGGTAAAACATAAGTAACTGGTCCGGGAGAAAAGTAGTTCACCAAATCAACATATTTTTCTTTAACCATCGCTATTTTTTTCAAGACAGTGACGTCATTAACAAATATAGACAAGGGCTTGTTTTTAGGGCGTTTTTTTATCTGATATATTTTTTGTATTGCTTCACTACTTAATGCATTGCAGGCAAGAGCATATAATGTTTCAGTTGGAAAACATACTAGCAAATTATTTCGTATTGCATTTATTGTATGAGACCTCTTGCCTTCTAATGGTAATCTTGTTGTTGACATGTTATTCAGATACATTCAAGAATTCCCATCTGCTTCTCCATCTTTTCTGACACTTTAAAACCAAAACTAGAATCTAATAGAGAGAAGATTTTTTTATTTCCTCATTACTTTTGTTTTCATCCCTAATAATCTTCTTACCTTTTAATATGTCTTTTATTTCCTCTCCTGTCAGAGTCTCAAACTCAAGCAAATTTTTGGCAACCAGCTCTAGGTTTTTGCGTTTTTTGGTCAAGATATCTTGAGCTTTTTCATAACATGAAGAGACAATTTTTTTTACTTCCTCATCTATAAGTTTCATAGTATCTTCGGAAGTCACATCAGCCTTGTGCTCACGATTGTGATATATTAAGCCTACTTTTTCACTCATTCCCCATTTTGTTACCATAGCACGTGCTAAATCAGATGCTTGTTTTATATCTGAAGATGCACCACTAGTAATTTTATCATAACCAAAAATTAATTCTTCTGCCACTCTACCACCCATAGCAACAGTTATATCTGCTATCATTTTTTCTCTTGTAAGAGATACTCTGTCCGTTTCTGGTAATCTCATAACTAAACCTAAAGCTCTGCCTCTTGGAATGATCGTTGCTTTGTGTATAGGGTCAGAAGCAGGCATGTTAACAGCAATTATTGCGTGACCTGCTTCATGATATGCAGTAAGTTTTCTTTCTTCCTCTGTCATAACGAGAGAGCGCCTTTCCACACCCATCATTACTTTATCACGTGCGTATTCAAAATCATCCATGGTGACAATTTTCTTATTCCTCCTGGCAGCGATAAGTGCTGATTCGTTTACTAAATTTGCTAAATCAGCTCCTGAAAAGCCAGGAGTTCCTTTTGCAACTGTTTTAACATTTACATCAGGTGCTATCGATATTTTTCTTATATGCGTATTCAATATTTTTTCACGTCCACTTATATCAGGTAAAGATATAGTAACCTGACGGTCAAAGCGGCCAGGTCTAAGCAGCGCTGGGTCCAAAACATCTGGACGATTAGTTGCGGCAATTATTATTACCCCTTCATTAGATTCAAAACCATCCATTTCAACCAATAGTTGGTTTAGTGTTTGCTCCCTTTCGTCATTACCACCACCAAGACCAACACCACGATGTCTACCGACAGCATCTATTTCATCTATAAAAATTATACACGGTGCATTCTTCTTTCCTTGATCAAACATATCGCGTACACGACTTGCACCAACACCGACAAACATTTCAACAAAATCAGATCCAGAGATGCTAAAAAATGGCACATTAGCTTCGCCTGCAATAGCGCGAGCAAGAAGAGTTTTACCAGTTCCAGGAGAGCCAATCAAAAGGCAACCTTTTGGTATTTTCCCGCCTAATATCTGGAATTTTTGTCTCTGTTTTAGAAAATCAACAATTTCCACTAATTCTTCCTTCGCTTCGTCTATACCTGCAACATCATCAAATGTAACTCTCTTTTTATCTGTCATTAACCTAGCTCTTGATTTACCAAAGCTGATAGTTCTATTGCCTCCTGCTTGTGTTTGCTTTAAAAAAAATAACAGTAATCCAATAAAGATAAATGTAGGAATCCATGAAATAAGTAGCCCGCCAACAATATTTATAACAGATTCACCTGTTATAAAGGAAAAGTTGACTTTTTTGTCATGTAAACTTTTTATTAGGTCGTTATATATAACACCGCTTGAGTTAAAGCTTGAACCATCTTTAAATTTACCTTCAATGCTCTGATTTTTTAAAACAACACTCTCTATGTCATTGCTTTCTAGTCTATCTAAAAACTCTGAAAAAGGTACTGTAGTTTTGCTTTTCCCTATATCTCCTGCAAATTGCATATACATAACTGAGATAAGAACAATAACTACCAACCATACTAAAAAGCCTTCTAAGAATTTTTTCATTATAATATTTAACTAAATACTAGTTAAGCTTAGCAAATTTTTTTTCGTTACGCCATGCTAAAAAAATTGGTATATTTAACTACTACTAACCCCTATTCTGGATGGCTTTGCTGCATAGTGAATACATTTTAGGTGCAATCAAGATAGAAAGTTTTTTTATATGGAGCCTACACAGAGGAAAATGTTCCTTGTCTAATGTTTTAAATATGATATTTGTAACTCACATATTGTCTTAAATTTTTTTTTATGCCATTGCTGTTCATATTAATTCTCTCTTTAATTGCTGAGGTCATTGAAATTGACATTTCCGTGCCTAGTTTTCCTGATATAATGCGCTATTTTAACGTATCAGAAGGAACAGTTCAATTAACTATTGCTTATAATTTCTTGGGCTTTTGTATTGGTGGATTATTTTTCGGTCCATTATCTGAATGCTATGGCAGAAGAAAAATGATGATTATAGGTAATGCGATGCTGTTAATCGGTGCTATAGGGTGTGTATTTGCCCCATCGATTAATTGGCTTTTAGTTTCTCGTTTTGTTCAAGGTATTGGTGCCAGCACATCTGTAGTTGTGTTTGCCATTATTGCAGATAGCTATCAAGGTGTCAAAGCAATGAAATTTATAGGCATTATGAATGCAACCTTAACTGTAGTGATGGCAATAGCACCTATTTTAGGAAGCTTCATTAATGAAGCTATAGGGTGGCGTGGTAATTATGCAACTGTTGCAGTAATTTGTTTGATCTCTTGGATTTTACTGCTTTTGACATTGCCGGAGACCAAAAAGGACCGCGCAGCTTTCAATGTAAAGAAGATGGCGCAGGATTACAGCAAATTATTATCTAGCTCAAGATTTATCATGTTGTCTCTGATACCAAGCCTCTTTCCTTCTGCGTATATGTCGTTCATTACTTGTGGGCCATTTTTATATATGGAAACTTTTGGATTACCCAGTAAAATTTATGCATTACATCAAGGTATGATAGTAGGTTCCTTTTCGCTAACCAGTTTATTTTTTGGTAAGATCTTACAAAAATTTGGAGCAAGATGGTGCGTAATTAATGGTACAATGATTATTACTATTGGTGCTTTACTACTTATGGCATCAAGTATAGCTACACCTTATTCTCCTTATTCGGTCACTCTATCCATGATAATTTTTTCCACTGGTGCTGCAATTTGCCAGGCAGTAGTTTTTAATGCAACGATGAATGCTTTTCCTGAAATCAAGGGTACAGCTTCATCTGCAATTTCAGGTATCAGATCCTTCATGATGGCAGTTTTCATAGGTTCAACGAGTTACATTTACAATGGCCAAGTAATTAGCGTATCTTCACTTATTTTATTTGCGGTAATATTAGAACTTGTTTTTACTATATATTTATTACGGTCATCTGAAAATTTTGAGTAAAATTATTTTTTGATTTATGAATAATATCACATAAGAAACTTCATCAATAAAATTAAAGGTTATATAATATGTTTAATTCTTTACTAGTGTTTGACATTGAAACTGTACCAGATGTAAGTTCCTGCAAAAATTTGCTTGATATTAGTGACAGCAGCAGTATAGAAGAAAAGAGAAATGCATTGACAAAATATCATCTTGAGGTCACAAATGGGCAAAATGATTTTTTACGTCAGCCGTTTCATCAAGTTGTAGTTATCAGCTTTTTACTCTGCAACATTAGTTATCAGAGTGGTTACGAAGTTTTTACACTACAGGAAATTAGATCTGGAGGAACGCTAAATTCTAGTGAAAAAGAGCTAGTAAAAGGATTTTTTCATTATATAGCAGAAAAAAAGCCAAGGTTAGTTTCATTTAATGGACGTACTTTCGATATACCGGTATTGAAGTATCGAGCTATGGTGCATGGTATTCAGGCAGAATATTTCCACAAAGCTGGAGATAAGTGGAACAGCTACAGTCAAAGATACAGTAGCGATTGGCATTGTGATTTACTCGAGTTACTTTCTGACTTTGGGGCTTCTGCAAGGATCAAAATGAATGAAGTCTGTGCAGCATTTAATCTCCCTGGTAAAATTGGAGTTGATGGATCACAGGTTACGAGCTTATATGATAGTGGTAAGATACAAGAAATTAGAGATTACTGTGAAACGGATGTTATAAATACTTATCTGATTTACTTGAGATTTATGCATCACCAAGGTAGAATTACCACTGAAAGTTATAATAAAAATATGGAAGAGTTGCTTGTAGAGTGTGAAAAAAAAGAATACCTGCAAAAGTTCAAAAAAGAGTGGGAAATAACTTGTAAAGGAAGCTTTTATCTGTGAACATCTCTGAAGCGAGTTTCAAAAAAGGTCTATTGCTTATTCTACATATAAAACGAAATAGTATTTAGCTATAAATAAAGTGAACACAAAAACTATATCAGTAGATGATGATAACGTTAGGTTGGATAGATACATAAGAAGGATTTTTCCTCACTTAAAGCAGTCTATAATTGAGAAATTTTTAAGAAAGGGATTAATTAAGGTTGATGATCACAAAGCTAAATCTAGTGATAGAATTAGTTCAGGTCAAATAATAACAATAAAGCACCTAAATTCTGATCAAAGCCAAATATGTGATGACAAACCAAAATCAAATGCAAAGCTAGTAGGATTGTTACAAGAAAATATATTATATGAAGATGAGTATATATTGGCTATTAATAAACCTGCAGGAGTAACCGTTCAAGGTGGAAAAATTAATATTAGTGACCTACTCGATCAGATACGAGAGAAAGAAATATTTAAAATTGTACACAGACTCGATAGAGATACCAGTGGACTAATAATATTTGCACGCAATGCTGGAGTAGCAAAGTATTTAATGGAAGAATTTAAAGGACGAAAGATTAAGAAAACTTATTTAGCACTTACTTCTGGTATACCAAGCAAAGATAATGGAATAATAAACCATCCATTAGTGAAGAAATACATTGCTGGACAAGAAAAAGTGGTTGTAGACGAAAGCTCCTCTCAAAGTGCCACCACACATTTTTCAATTATAGCAGAATTAAAACATAATGTTGCTTACTTAAAATTGCAACCCATTACTGGCAGAACCCATCAGTTACGTGCGCATTTGTCCCATATAAATTGCCCTATTCTTGGTGATGGTAAGTATGGAGGCAAAAAAGCTTTTGTTGATGGAATAACAAATAAAATGCACCTTCATTCATATTCTTTATCCTTAAGATTACCAAATAATAAGAGTATAACTATTGCTGCCCCAATTTCTGAGCATATTGAGCAGTCTATAAAAACTCTCAGTCCATAAAACACTAGACCTCTTGCAAAACCGATTTCTGATGGCAATTTTGTTGTCAAAACTTGCCTACGTTTCTCAACTGCAGTGCTCGCCTGCGTTTCTCCTAAAACGTTTCTCGTCATAAATCGGTAGACCCCCTGCAAAACGAGGAAAAAAGTAGAAAAACAAAAAAAAGCGTATAAAATGAAAGTTTTAGGCTCTGTGAACAAAATTTTAAGCAAGCCATATGAGGGCACCAACGAAGTTTAAAAAGCCTAAATAAACCGTGGCAGTCTTATCAAATCTTGAAAAAATCCGCCTAAAATGTTTTATTTTGCCGAAAAAGCATTCAATCAAATGACGTTCTTTATAAATATGCTCATCATAATACCTCTGCACTTTTCGGTTACGCTTCGGAGGAATAACAACCTCACACCCTTTATTCTCAAGACCCGCAATAAAAGCAATAGCCCTTATCGGCCACCACAACTGAATTGAGACATAATGCTTCAGCCTGTGTAATATCGTTCCTTTGACCAGCAGTTAAAGTAAATTTAAGCGGATTTCCCAGAGCATCAACAAGTGCGTGAATTTTGGTTGTATAGCCACCTTTGCTGCGTCCCAGTGCTTCTTGAGCTCCGGTATCCTTCTTGTATCCAGCCGCACAAGCATGTGCTCTGACGATTGTTCCATCTATCATTTGCACTTCCAAATCTGGATCTTGTGTATATTTGAGCAGCTTTTCCCAAATTCCCTTTTCACACCACTTTTTGAATCTCTTATGTACGCTTCTGTAATTGCCATATATTTCTGGTAAAAGTCGCCATTGGCAACCACTTCGAGCCATGTACCACACTGATTCCATGAACCTTCTTAGCCGATCTTCGTTTTTACTGTGTATTCCTTTTACGCTTTTCAAATTTGCAAAAATTTGTTTCCATTTTGTTTCTTGTATGCATTTGGTAGTTTCTCCTTATTTATTCACGGTTAAACTACCACTTTTTTCTTATTTTGCCAAATTTTGGTTCACAGAGCCTAG
>NZ_JACVWV010000061.1 GCF_014534705.1 Wolbachia endosymbiont of Pentalonia nigronervosa
TCCTGTTCGCCCTATCCACATCACTGCTGCTATGAACTTTCTGTTGTCCTTTGCACTCCTTCCACTATCCCCTTTCTTTCCGGGTAAACTCTCCTTTATCCTTTCCCATTGCTTATCTTTTAAGTCGTATAACATCCTTAGCTTCTCTCAAAAATTGTTATTATAACTCCTTTCTTTTTGAATGTCTACACTACCTAGGAGTATACTCGTTAAGAGACTTCAAAAATCCCATTGTCTTGTTATGTTTTTCCTCTGCCTCTTTGATCTTATCAGCAATATTCTTACCCTTTTCTTCTGCTTTTGTTTTTCTCATCTCACTTAGATCTTGATAACTGCTAACAGGATCTCCATCAGATTTGTTTCCACATCCTATTTTTTTTAAATGTCCCATACAAAGAATTAATTCGTAGCTACCCTTGTTATCCTTGCGTGCAGTTCTACCTTTAATTTGCGTCTCTTCTTTTTCATCAAGTGAGAAAAATGTTTGAATAACGTGCACTCCACCTCTATCTTCTACACCGCGGTCATTTGATTTAAAATCAACACCACGACCCATATTTCTTGTTGCCAATGTTACTGTTTTTGCTACCCCTGCTTCATTTATACACCATTCTAATTGTGATTCCTTTTCATTACCTGTTAATGTATTTAGGTGAACAATATTATTTTGATATTCTTGTTTAAATTCATTCATTTTACCTTCGGTATCAAAAAATATTAATACTGCTCGACCTGAGTGAATTTCAGAGTTCATGCGATCAAAAATATTTTTAAGCCAGTCTTCTTCAGAATCTCTGATTGTAAAGTGTTGATCTTCCTGAAAGTCTAACTTATTTCTGCCAAAAAAAGATGGCATACTAGTAGTTTTATGAATTTTATAAGACTTTACTGCTTCTTTCTCAGGATTACTTAACGTAGTTAGAGTACCACTTACTCCTAAAATAACTGGATATTCCCTAGGTAATTTAGCATAAGAAATTGCACCACAATTTACTAAGAGATAGCCGTAATTTCTGTAATTTTTATGGTCATAATCTGCTTCTTTTAACCTAAAGTAATTAAAAACATTATAGTAGCCTGAGTAAGTATTTAAACTATATAGCCCATCATTGCGTCTGTAACTTATGATTCCTTCGTCATTAATTTTATACCTATAACGGTACTCTTCACTTTCCTTTGCAACATTTAACGCATTGTCAATCATCTTTTCAAGATGCCACTCAAAAAAATTGTAACTTGCTGGAGACAGAAGTTGAATGAATTCTTCATCTACTTTATCCCTTGCTAGTAATTTGCCAATAAATTCTTTTAATCGATTCAAAACACTATTTTTTACATGTATATTATTGAAAAAAACTATAGACCATATTTCAGACTGAATTTCAGCAATTGCCGAAATACCTATTGTAGTGCATGGTCTGTAAGTATTACCGTAAAATTCATTAGAAAAAAAGACATCTACCTCATCTACTAACAAGATAGGTCTCTCTTCATTACCAGCTTTTGACTTTTCAACTTGTTCTAAATTACCACAAATCAGCTCATTTACTAATGTTCTAAGGTCCTTTTTTTCGCCATTTATATCAATACTAATAGCATCACTTACCATATCATCAAATGTACTATACGATACCTTGCTTTTTATTCCGAAATCTCTCAATTTTTCAAAAAAAACATCGAAGCTTTTTTGATCCCTACATGCTAGATATTCACTATAACAAACAATTTGAACTTTATATTCCATTAATGCTAGCAGTGATGATAACAGACCTAGTACTATTGACTTTCCCTGTCCTGTTAAGACTTGAGCAAATTGACTGTCAATATTTTCATGTTGCACATCAACACTTAGTAATTTCAGTATACACAATACTTGAATACAGTGCGGTTTTAAAACCTCTTTTGTACATTCAATATCCTTTGACTCCAACTTAGACCATACAGCAGCTAACCCAGCTAAAAGAAGAGGTATAGTATTTTGCTTAAATTCTGGAGTACATTTTTTATCTGTGAGTTCTTCCTTCACATTAGTAATGATACATTTCATATTACTAATGATATCTTTCATATCCGCCTTATTTGTTATATAATTTTGAAACTCCTCTAAATACCTTTCATAGCACAACCTCAATATACCTAGATCGCAATCATAATTGAACCCCCTTTCCCTTAATTTTTCTACTTCATCTTTATATAGATCTAATGCTCTTTCTACACTGATTTCATTTTGTTTTTTTGCATATAAATAGAAATTCTCTATACTGCTCATACGTTTTTTAAAATCCCCGTATGTAATGCTATCTTCTACCGCATTTTCAAAAGGTTTTGTACTGTCGATTAAGAATTGTTCAAAGTCAGCATAGTTAGGTTGTTCCTTGAGATAAATAAAGGAATGACCTATAGCTAGAAGTAACTCACTTGCTACATCAAGACAAACTTTGTCATTCCACTCTCTTTCTGTCAGAAGCTGCTCTATAACGTTTAATAATCTACTAGTAACCTTGATTACATAATGCTCGTATGTAGAAATTATATACAAGTGAAAATTTCCCTCGTAACTTTTGCCTATATGGTTGATAAATTCTTGAGGTCTTAAAACTTCATACGACTTTTGTTTATCATTTACCATTTTCACTATTTCCTGAGTAATTAACTCATTGGTTGAATTTTTAACAAACCATTTAAAATCTACACTCTTAAAATGTTTAAGAAACTCGTTAAATGATCTGAGATAATTGATTAACACTTGAGCAGTGACTTTCTTATTAAGAGATACATCAGCAATTTTAAGTAAACTACTAGAAATATTTTCCATGCGTGCTTTAAAGGGATCAAAAGAAAACTTTTCTGGAATATCTTCAATGCATTGCCTATGCTTCCAATATTCATTATATACCTCTATTAAATTCGTAAAATGATCAATAGATAACTCACTGCCTTCTGAAGTGAATATTCTATTAATAAACTCCAGTTGCTTTGTTAATATCTTTTTATCATCTTTTGATTCTGATCCAATTGCACAAAATATAGGGCTTACTTGTGCTGCTAATTTTATCATGTTATGTGCAGCTACACGAAATAGTTCATAACGATCATCTTCTATTTTATTAATAAATTTAGTATAACTTATCAGGAAAGAATTTAATAATTCTTTAAAATCTTTCTTTGATTGTTTAGAAAATTCATCATTTTGGTATTTACGAATGCTTTCCATTGCATTGTCAATAATATATAACCATACTGACCGTTCTTCAGGTATATCTGATAACTTGTTATTAACAAAAAAGCTACTTATCGATTGCCCCCACCTTCCAAAAAAGGTTTCAGACGTAGCATTTAATAGCTGAAATTCATATTTAAACTTGTTCTTATGATAGTAATGACCAGGCTTGAAGTGCTCCATTAATTTGAAGATAAGGCAGTATTGTCGTTCAAGAGAATAAGTTACATGTGAAGGTTTATTCCACTTTATTGATCCTTCTTCTAACAGATGCCAATTTCCTGCACTATCAATGTTTAATAAATTTTCTTTAGGAATCTCTGCGACGTTGCTAATTTCTGTTATTAACTCTTGAAAACTCTTAAAAAGATGCAGGTAAATAGGATGGGTGAAAGGACCAATACCCTTTAGTGACTTGCTATCTGCTCCTTTTACCTTACTTAATAACGTCTGCCATAATTGTTCTAAATGTTCTGATTGCTCAGCAAAAGTTGTTAAATCTGAAAATAGTTGAATATCCTTATCACTTAAGTAAAGTATTTTTGGGTCAGGTAATTTGTGTATACTCTGAATCATTAAGCTGGAAAGGTAAGCACTGTGACTATAGTGAGGACACTTTCTAAGTAATAATCTTTTATGATGAATAATTTTCTCCCTGCGAATCGATGTCAATTCATTTAGTAAATTTGGCAAATTATGCTGAATACTAAGGTTAAATTTAGGAAATCCCCTATTTCTTTCTAATAATAGTTGTTCTATACTCAGCAATTGTTTAGCATTATTTCTAAGCTCTACTGAGGTACCTGTATTGCTAATCTTGTTCAAGATATGTTTATTCAATTTTGCAATACCCTGATTTGACCCCTTGTACTCTCTTAATACGTCATAGAATTGTAATAAATTTTCTGTACTGATAGAGCTTTGTAAAAATTTTTCTAGAGCTGCATTTCTTTGATCAAGTAGTGTATCTTTCAAGACTTCGATTATTGTAACCTTTTCTAAAAATCCTCTTCTACTATTTAACGGATTTAAAGATCTAGTAAAATTTAACTCCTTTAATTCTCCGAATTTTATTTTTGCAACAAAGCTACCTCTATTAAAGGTAAATAGATTATCTTCACCATATATCCTCATTTCATTTCTACTGTGCATAGAACGAATAAGGTGAATAAATTGACATGAAAAAACCTTAATTAGTTGGGAATTTTCCCACATTCCTTCTATATACTCTTTTTCATCACTGCTAGATAATTTTCCAAATCCTGAAAGTTGTCCTCCTTTTGTATTGCCTTGATAAGTATTACCAAAATAATCAAATTTCGATTGATTAGGAGAGGCAGAACTACTTAAATTACATATCTGAAAAGAAGAAGGATTTGGAATAGATTCTAAATCTGAAAAGTCATTCTCTTCTGCATCATAAAACTCTTCATCAGAGATATTACTGTCGTTAAAATTCAAGCTTTGGCTATTACTATGCACTGTACCCCCTATTAACCTTTAACCCTACACATATAGCGATAAACTAGTTAACGCAAATTTTCTGATATCCCGTATGGCTTTATGTAATAAACACTGCTTCTAAGTTTGTAACACAACAATTAAAGTACTTTGAGCCTGTTTGTTGAGAAACCTAGTTGGCATAAAAAACTTGAATTTTACCGTTAAAATTATTGCTATAATAAAATAATTATAAAGTACCTAAAATATTTTTCAATGCAACAAAAATTTTTATCTTATTATAATATGGGTAAAAAACCTTAGTTTTTAATACTGTAGAATCGGTTACTCCTTCTATAGATTTCAGGTCATCCATTTCCTGTCCTAAAATTCCTCCTATTCCAAAACTATCCATTAGCCTTTCAGCTATAATTTGCGCCTCTTCCCTGTCATGTACTGCACTTAAAAACGTTTCTATCACTTCACGATCAAGTAGCGCTTTTCCGTTGCTTTCTAATGCTCTAAATTCTACTTCTTCTCTACGATTTTTACTTTTATTCTCATTATTCATAAAATACACCTCTTATTAGTTACTATTTATTTTTAATTATTTACTGCTATTTTTTTTTAGCAGTGGTCGTCATAAGGCCATCTATTTTGCTGGAAGTCAAATCAATTTTTTATTTATTTATTTTTTTATCAAAATACTAATGATATTAATCATTGCTAATCTTATTTAAAACTTATCTTATGCTTTCAAATAAAGATTCAATTAGTGCACAGCGTAATTCTTGATCCTTAATTCCTTTATATTTTCTTGCTAGGTTTAATATTTCTTTTCCTTCTTCCTTAAAACACTCTTTTTTATTTGATACAGGAATGAGGTCTATAATACTTACTGATAATGTTTCTGCTATAGCATATAACCTTTCGATTGGAATTCTACGGTTCCCTTTTTCGTATTGCAGTATTACCCAGTATTTTACCCCGATTTTCTCTGCTAAATCTTTTTGGGTATACCCCTTTGCTAATCTACAACTTCTTACTTGTTGTCCTACGTTATAGTTTGCTCTTTCTGCCAATTCGCACACTAATTTCTTCTATTTGAACTGTTGCTTAATCTTGATAATAGCTCCTCCCTTTCCTTTATTACTTGGTTGCTTTTGTCCCCAATCTCTCTCATTTTTCTTTCTCGTTCTTCTATGCTTGATTTCATAACCTCAGCCGAATATTTGCTCTCTCCACTTGCTAGTTCGGATTTTAACCTTCTTACTTTGTATTCCAATTCTGCAAACCTTTCATGTTTTTTTAGTGTCTCTATCATCTGATTTATTTGTGAGCGTAATTCCCCTTCTTCTAAACTTTCTGCTATCTTGCTCAGCAATAACTCATCTATTTTATAATTTTCTCCAGATTGAACTATAAACAGGTTTATCATTGCCCGTACATCTACAGGTTTTGCCGTTAATACACCAACATTACCATATATAAAACGTTTTAAACTTATATTTTTTTCTAGATAATTTTTCATATCCTCTGATAAATTTACCTTTAATTTTTCATATGCTTCAGACAGTAACATCTCTAATTCCTTAAAAAACTCAGTCTCTATATCACCCGACACCAAAACCATTAACAGATGTTTTATTAACTCCCTATCATTTGATTTGATCGCATAATAAATTGCTTTTTCTCTATTCTCTTTTAAATCATACAGTTCTGATGAATTGCTAAGGCTGAATAAATAGTTCTTAGCTCCTCCAGAAACATAGGCAATACTGACTTCTCTTAACGGATGATCATCTTTAAACTTTTCTAGCAACTTACTATCTGTCGTTCCTTCTATTGCAACAGCCATTTTACTCAATTTCTTTAGCTGGTCTATGCCTTCTCTTAGGCGTATTTTTAACTTTCTTCGCTATAAAGATTTTGCTTTTCCTCACCACTCAATAATTCACAATTCTCCTTTAGCTGCTTGGAAGTTTGATATAGAAGTTCTGCTAGCACAATTATTACCTTCATTAAAAACTAGTATATTAAATGCCTACTCCTTGACAAGTTAAAATAGGCTTCATCTTCATACACTGAAATATGTTTTCTTTAGGATGTGATCTTTTATGCTCGTAGGTTCTTGCACCAAAAAGGGGTTCTTAATGGCCATTACAGCTGCTAAGTTCATAGTATTCATTTCTTAGGCTTTTAAGGCGCTTTACAGAGGGATTGATAGAAAGATGTATTTATACGTCTAAAGTATGAAATGCGATTCTAAGGTGATCTCTGGCAGCCATTTTTTTTCATTCAAAACTTAAAAAATAAAGAAGTTGAACATTCCTTCAAAATTTAGTATAATCATTAATGATTTTTAACTTACTTTCTTATGGCTCTTTCTAAATTTCTTGATGCACGCAATGATTATGCTTTTAAGAGAATATTTGGCACCGAGAAAAACAAGGATATTCTAATTCATTTCCTAAACGATATTTTAGGCTTTACTGGCTTAGCTGCTATTCAAGATGTTGAATTTTTAGCTACTATTTTAGACCCTGAAATTGCCGCTAAAAAGCAGAGTATTGTCGATGTTCTTTGTAAGGATTCTCAAGGTTCTAGATATATTATAGAGATGCAGTTCACTAAGACTAAAGGTTTCGAGAAGCGTG
>NZ_JACVWV010000062.1 GCF_014534705.1 Wolbachia endosymbiont of Pentalonia nigronervosa
CTAAGTCCTGCAGCAATTATAGGGCTATGTATCATGATAGTATTACTTGCTATAATATTTAGAGGTATGATTTTTTTTATAGTAGTATGTTGTACGCTGGCTATAATGTTTGGTGGTACAGAAAGGGCCATTTCTTATTTAAAAGAAAAATTTGAAGGAAAATTTGATTTTGTGAAGAATATGGATTTAAAATCTAGTACTGTAAAACCAGAAAAAGGTGATAAGAATAAGGATAAAACGGACCATTAGGGTAAATTGCCTTTATTGGGATCATGTGTATATTGTATGCAACTAAAAGTGCCAACTGTTAAATATAAAACTGAAAAGAAAAGCAGTTCAGCATCAGTAGAAAATATTAACTTGGATTTTATTCCTTATGCTTGCCATTATGATGAAGAAACTATATTAACAAAGCAGGGAGAACTATTAAAAATAATCAAGCTAGAAGACTATTCTTCCGCTAATAACTATAGTGATTTAAGAACTGAGATTAGAAAAAGCATATCAAGAAATATCAATAATCCAAACTTTACTGTTTGGATTCATACTGTGAGAAAACATGATGCGATTGATTTGCATTGGAATAAAACTAAAGATTTTTCTGACCAATTGCATTCCAGTTGGTTTAGTAAACTTACTGATAGTAAATTACAGTATGTCAATGAGTTATATGTGGTCATATTGATTAGTAACTTTGATGGGCGTATCAAGAGTTCGTTGTTTTTTAACCATATAAAAAACAAGCACAAGCTATCTTTACAGAAAAAGCATCAAGAATTACAGAAAATAGCCAGCTTAATTACAAGTGATTTGGAACCTTTTGGCGCTAAAAGTTTAGGTTTAAGGGTTCATCAGGATAAAATATATTCTGAAATGATAGAGTTTCTTCACTATATTGTTACACTCACACATAAGGAATATTCAATATCTGAATACGATCTATCACAGCACGTGAGAAATCTTAAAATAGCCTTTGGTTTTAACGTATTTCAAACAGTTTTTGCAGAGCAACAAAGATTCGGTGCTATCTTTAGTATGAAGGAATATCGTGAAATTCCTTTAAGCAACATAGATAGATGTTTACAACTCGACTCTGAGTTAATTGTGACAGAAGTCATGATATTCATTAATAAAACAACAAAAGAATTTAAAAGGCAAATTAATATGTTGCAGGTTAGTGAGGATAATAATTTACTGAGAAATTCAGGAATAGAAGAAATACTAAAACTTGAAGAGGATCACCAGATAAATTTTTGCCAACAAAAAATCATTTTTACATTGCTGGCAGAAAGCAGAGAGAATTTAGCTAAAAGTATTAATGAACTATCATCTACAATGTCAACTATTGGCTTAATGACATACAGAACAGATTTACATATGGAAAATCATTTCTGGGCGCAACTTCCTGGTAATTTTGCCTTTGTCACACAACCAAAAAGTATTTTGATAAAATATGCTTGCAGTTTTGCTATGTTGCATGATTTTACATCAGGAATGTTAAAAGGAGGAAGGTGGCAAGAAGCAATAACGGTTTTTTTTTCAAAAAAAGGCAATCCCTACTTCTTTAATTTTCATGGCAGAAAAAATAATGGTCATACTACTATACTTGGATCTCAGAATTCAGGCAGAACTTCATTGATTAATTTTTTACTATCTGAATCAAGAAAGTTTAATCCAAGAATCATGATATTGGATAATACCGGAAAATCGATAATTTTCACTAAATCAGTAGGTGGCAAGTACTATATAATTGATCCACAATATAAGGATCAAAGCATAAAGTTTAATCCGCTAAACATCGAAGATAATACTATGAACCGCAACATGTTATGCGAGTTGATTAAAAGAATGGTAGCTAGAGAAGAAATGGATGAAAAGATAAAAGAAGCTGTAGATTCCATATTCGCTATACTGAGAGAATCGCGTTCAATTGCACAAGTTTCTGAGGTATTAAAACCTCTTGGAGGAAACATAGATAAATGGCTTGACGATGGAGAATTTGCTTATCTGCTTAAAGATGATGATGAATCGGATGTCAATTGGCAGGCAACCATTGTCTCTATCAATACTGCAAACCTCACAACACAAGAAGAATGTATGTCCGTTATGCTTTACTATTTTTTATATTCTTTTGAGGTAAGATGTGATGGATCACCTGCAATACTCGTATTGGATGGGGCGTGGGAGGTAAGTAGCATTTTTGCTACAGAGAGAGAATTTGATAATTGGATGAAAAAAATGACGGAGCTGAATGTTGTGGTAATTTTAAGCACAGAAAATTTAAATCTAGCATTTGCAAGCAAATTTACTCAATATTTAGACAAGCATATTGATACAAGGATCTTAATGCCTAATGTTAACGCAAATAGACTATATATGAAGGCGTTTTCCTTATCAAAAGAGGAGCTGAATATAATTCTCCAGACACCAACACAAGAGGGTTTATTTTTGATAAAGCAATATAAAGGATTAGTAACTTTAAATTTGGATTTAAAAAACATGCGAGAGACGCATGTGCTTTCTGCTAATAAAAAAACTATACTATATATGTATGAGGCAATACAAGAGAAAGGAGAAGAAGTTAATGAGTGGTTACCGGTGTTTTATGAAAAGTGTAAGTCTTAAGTTTATAATAGTATTCTTAATGTGTTGCTTTACATGTCAAGGGTATGCTGATGATGGTTGTCCTTGGAATGTGAAAGGTAACACTGAACTTGAAATTACAGCAAACAAAGCAGGCAAAGGCATTGCAGGCTTTTTTTCGGGTATCGGTGATCTCTTTAGAGGTAAAGTTGAGTTTGATGTGGATTTTGACCCAAAAAAGTTACAATACATCTCAGCACACATTATTAGAGATAAAGGGGTTGAAGGATATTTCAATCCCAGGATTAAAGTATGTGATTATGAAGGAGGTAATTGTTATGAACTCTATAATGGCACATCATGTCGACAAATATACGGAACACAATCATCCGGTGCAGGGGTTTCTGCAGCAGTTTTTATTGATTGGGAAGGAGATAAAGTTGCTATTGGTAGTACACTTGCTGGCGGCCTTGAATGGGAGTGGGCAAAAGATGTAACTGCAGAAGAAAAAGAAAAATTTGCTAAATCTCCTAAAATATGTGCTTGTAGCCAAAAAGGAGCATGCATGTCCGGAGTAAATGCATGGGGCGCTAAAGTGTTTGCAGGAGACTATATTTTTTATCCAGGAGAGATGGATAAAATTTGTGATACTTGCTCAACATGGCAGAATGGAAGGCAAAAGATAAAATGCGCCCCTATTCCTCTTGCACCTGGACCTCCACCATTTTGCGATCAACTTAAGTCTTCACCTCCGCAGGTCAAAATTGTGCCAGTTAGTGCAAATGATAATGATTATTTTGATCCAAAAGTTAGGGTGATAATTACTGGATTAAAAGAAGTAAAGAGTTTAGATTTTCCCAAGGAGATTTCAGATAAAGAAAATAGAACTGACCTGCCACATCATATTAAACATAAGAATACTACTTATTACTTTAAGACCTACAGGGAAAAAAGTAAACTCTGTGCTGAGTACTACGGAACTCAAGAAATAAATGATAAAAATTTGCAGTTTACGCGTTGTTTTCCTGTTCCATCTGTACCACAACCTGAAATAGTGAATGTAGAAGGTAACAATACATTGAAAGTTAAAATGAGAATGAGTAGCAAGATCTGTAGAGATTATGGTACCTACAGTAATGGTATCTGTATTTTTAATATTTATGACAATCGTAAGACAAATATAGGTCCTTTTTCTTTAAAGGTAATAAAACCGGCCATGACCCAAAAAGGCCAAGATAACATTGATGCAGCGTTAGATAAGATATTAAGTAATGAGACAAGATTTAAAACACTGCGAGATTATGGTTGCGTTCCTAGAATTGAGGTAGGATGCGAAGATAAAGTCCCTGGTGCAAACAATAAATGCAAGTTGGATGATTTAGGATATCCAAAAATTAAAGTAAGTTATCAAGAAAATAAGGAAACTGATAAAGGAAATAACATGCTTTGTATTTCTGGCTATCAACCAAAACCTGAAGAGTTTGTGCTTGCAAGACCGGGAGAATTAATACGATTGAAATTAATGGATACCGGCTACACTAAATATGTTCCTGTTTATTCAGAAGAATCAAAGAGCCTTTATTATCTCGCGCGTGATGAAACATTTGATCTTTTAGCACAACCTCAGGATAAATTGGATGAAATAGTATTTGATAAGAAAGAATATATTACCCTTCCTAGAGATCCGAATAATGAGGGAAAAGAATTATGTATTGTGAAAACAGATAGTGACATAGATGGCAAGAGAAACAGCCACAACTGTAAAGTAGTATATAAGTTAATAGATTCAGAATATAAAGGACACTGTCAGCCAAAAGATGATGGATGTGTTGTGATAAATGGTGTATATACTCGCTCAACGAAATACGTTAAAAAAGACACCGGTGAGCCGTTCTATTTGAAAGTTTCACAGAAAAGCAATGGTGATATTAAGCCAGAAGAAAAGCCAATCAGGGCAAATAAAACTGAAGTTTTCTATGCTGATAAGTTATGTACATTTAACTTGAAAGGTTTAACATATGATTTGAATAGAGTAGTAATGGCACATTTACAAGGAATAAAGACAAAACAGGAAGATCAATATAAGAAACGCTTCGATCTTGCAGGTAGTGGTAACTACACTGATGATTTATCAAAATATGAATATGTTGAAATAGAAGCATGGGGTGGTGGTGAAGCAGGACACATATCTGGTCAAGCTCGTTCAAAAGAAAATAGAATTGGCATGCCAGGTGACTACATTAGAGCCAAATTGAAAGTTGATAGCAATTATCCTTACCTTAAAGCAACTGTTACGGAAGGTGGTGGTAATGTAACACAGTCTATAACAAATAAGGATGGAGGACCAACCATAATAGAAATGTGTAGCAGTAACTCAGGGGGAAAGTGTAAACCATTAGTAACTGCTGCAGGTGGTGGTAGGTTCAAACAGTATGGACAAGGAATGCAAAGGATAGAAACGAAAGTCCATAGGGACTTACAACCAGGAGAAACTCAAAATATAAAAGTTGCAAGTCCAGAAATGAGAAAAAACAAACAAGCAGCGTATATAGTATATAATATGATATCTAACACTAGCGAAATAAGATACGAAACAGTCAATCGATGCAGTGATGATTTTAAAAGCAATATGTATGGAGCAGGTGGGTGTGTTGATAAAAGTAGAGGCATTTACAGTAAAGGTTCACCAGGACATGTAATTATTAGACCTATGGGGAACGAAATTAACAAGGACGAGATAAGTAAGGCTATCAATGACTTATTAGAAGATAAAAATAAAGGAATTAATATCAATGATGAGACCATCAAGTCTCTAGATCCTACAATTGCTGAAATGATTAAAGATAAAGTCGCAGAAAAACTTGCGTGCACTAAATGAAAACAATATACGTATGTCAAGCCTGCGGTCATAGTACTGGTAGGTGGGTAGGAAAGTGCATTGCATGTGACAGTTGGGATACAGTTATTGAAGAAAAAACTGGTACAAGAAAAATTTTACCTGTACCAATTCTGTCATCCGACAATGAACCAAAACGCTTTTCAACGGGGATAGAAGAACTGGACAGAGTTTTTGGTGGAGGTATTGTTCAAGGTGCTAGCATTTTAATTGGCGGCGAGCCTGGAGTTGGAAAATCAACTCTTTTGCTTAAGATTGCCGCACAACTTTCTTCTTTCGAATGCCTTTATGTTTCTGGCGAAGAATCTTTAGAGCAGATAAGTTTGCGAGCAAAACGTCTTAAGATAAGTACACCTGGAATTAAATTATTATCTACAGTTTCTTCTTCCGACATAATAACAGCGATAAAAGACAATAAAAACGTTAAGTTTGTAATTATCGACTCTATACAGACTATGTATGACAGCAACATCACATCAGCACCAGGTACTGTTACTCAAGTACGTGCTTGTGCTCATGAGTTAACCATCGTTGCTAAGCAATATGGTATTTCCCTCTTAATAGTTGGTCATATTACTAAAGATGGACAAATAGCTGGACCAAAAACTTTGGAACACATGGTAGACACGGTATTATATTTTGAAGGTGACAATAGTAATCAATATCGCATTTTGCGTACTATCAAAAATAGATTTGGTCCTGCAAACGAAATTGGTGTTTTTGAAATGTCTGAAGCTGGGTTAACACCTGTCAGTAACCCATCATCGCTATTTCTCATGAATCGTGACAAAGAAGTTGTAGGCAGTGCAGTGTTTGCCGGAATTGAGGGGTCAAGGCCTATTCTGATGGAAGTGCAGACGTTAATAGCTGGCACTAACATGGCAACTCCCAGAAGAGCTGTGGTTGGATGGGATATTAATCGTTTGGCTATGATCATTGCAGTACTAAATGCCCGTTGCAAAATGTTCCTACATGATAAAGAAGTATACTTAAATATTGCAGGAGGGCTGAGAATACAAGAACCTTCAGCTGACCTTGCTGTTGCTGCCTCACTAATTTCAAGTATAGTAAACTTACCATTACCTGCACTTTCAATCATCTGTGGTGAAGTAGCACTTTCAGGTGAAATTAGAAACATTTCGCATGCTGACCTCAGGCTAAAAGAAGCACAAAAACTAGGATTTAAAAAAGCAATCATGCCCAAAAATGGTCATTATTCTTCTCATGATATTGAAATAATAAAGCTCGGCCATGTGAGAGAATTAAGAGATATTTTTTGTCAGTAGATCTTCTATACAAAATAATGAAAAAAGTGTTCTTCATTGCGATTTTCAATAGTATACTATTTTTGAAGGAAGTTGAGTATCTTTCGACCCATACTATTCGTGAGACCAAGACTAATGTTACAAGATTTTCAATTTGTTTTTATTGAGTTGCCGAAATTCACGAAAGATGCGGTGCTAGAACATTGAGTTATGGTGTTAGGTAGTGTCGACATTTATTTTAACCAAAGATATATAGAAGCAATATGGACAAAAGATAAGAAAGAAATAGCTAATTTATCATAACGAGTAGCAACCCTACGAAAATTCTTGAGTTTATTGAACATTCTTTCGATGAGATTTCTCTCTTTATAAAGCTCTTTATCGTATTCTCTTGGTGTTTTTCTATTGGAACG
>NZ_JACVWV010000063.1 GCF_014534705.1 Wolbachia endosymbiont of Pentalonia nigronervosa
ATTATATATCTTATTGCATTAATAATCGCTCTAATATCGTGTTTTCTTGGCCTTCCTATTGCCCCTTGTGCAACGTATGGCTCTAGTATTTCCCATTCTTTGTCACTTATGTCACTTGGATACATTTTTTTACCTCTTAATTCTACATTTGCTTTAGTATATTTATCTTTTCATTTCTTTTCAAGACATCTTCTTAGAATTTACAAGCATGTCTTTCTCTCCTGAAGCAAAGGTCTTACTTGCAATTGGAGCATCACTATTATTTTTTATGTTAATCTATGACACATTATATAATCAAGAAAATAATAATGAAAGTAGTATAATATCGATTTTAAGTAAAGCAACTCTTTCGATTTCAAATATATTACTCTTGCCTTGTGCAGTTGGTGCTGGGCTGCTTGTTGGTACTACTGAAATTTTTACTAACAGCCAGTCAGTGTTTGCTTTTTCTTTGAACAGCAGCGTTGCTTTTATATCAACAGCCATAGTTCCTCTAGGGATAACCGCGCTTGTAAATCCCTGCAATACATGTGAGTGGGATGTTGGTCACAAATTAGAACGAGTGACTTCCGTAATTGTGCAATGCGGTATTGTAGTGGGAATTGCCACATTAGGTTGGAGTTTTGTTACAGATGTATTAGCAAAAAGCCAACAACTTTTTACTATTCTTGAATCTGTAGGTAGCGGATTATATAGTTCCGCAAGTGCATTATTGTCTGTAATTTTAGCACCTGTGATGATGTTGGCAAGTCATTGTATATTCAATAAACTTCAAATATCTTTCCAAGATGGCATAAAAGATCATAAATTAGCAAAAGATCAAGCTATAGAACCAGAAAAAACTCAAGCTAGAAGTACAGGCACTATTGTGACTAAACAAGCAGAGAAAACGGAGGTACGGCATGAGGTAAATCATAATGATGAGTTTCGTAGGGTATTTGTTAATTATATAACAAGGGCAATCACAGAAGCAAATCATTCTTCCCTTATTGACAGCAAAACTCAGGAGACACAATCTTCAATGGTTGAAGGAATTTCAAACAGAACACAAGAAAACGCTAGGTGTCGATAGATTCATTTCACTATAATGTAAAGTAATACACAAATACATAAAATGAGTCATATTGTTAACTCCTATAATAGGCTTAAAATTCCCATAGTTAGAGGAGAGGGAATGTACCTTTTTGATCAAAGTGGCAAGAAATATTTAGATTTTGCTGCAGGAATTGCTACAACTTCTTTAGGGCATTGTCATCCGTACATTGTAGAAAAACTGAAAGAACAACTAGATTCACTGTGGCACTGTTCTAATCTTCTTACTATACCGCAACAAGAATTACTTGCTGAGCGTTTGGTTAGTTTAACTTTTGCAGATAAAATCTTTTTCTGTTCTAGTGGGCTTGAAGCAACTGAAGCTGCAATAAAATTTATTCGCCGCTATTTTTACGTAAAAGGCCAAAAAAAGCGCAATCGTATTATTACAATCGAAGGTGGATTTCACGGCCGCAGTATAGCTGCAATCTCTGCAGGAGGAAATGAAAGATCACGGGAAGGTTTTGCTCCCCTACTTTCTGGATTTGATAAAGTACCCAAGAATAACATTCTAGCTTTAGAAGAAAAGATTAGTGATGAAACGGCTGCTGTATTTTTGGAACCCATACAAAGCGAGGGAGGAGTGTATTCACTGAATGTAGAATATCTTCAGCAAGTAAGGCAAATTACAGAAGCTCAAGGAATTATTTTATGTTTTGATGAAGTACAATGCGGCTATGGACGTATTGGCTCTCTATTTCATTACCAAAATATAGGAGTTGAACCGGACATATTAACATGTGCAAAAGCAATGGGCAATGGATTTCCCATTGCTGCATGTTTAACAAAAGATTATATAGCAGAGGCTATTACACCAGGAGCTCATGGATCAACTTATGGTGGCAATCCACTAGCTATGACTGTTGGCAATGCAGTATTAGATATGATGTTGAAAGAAGGTTTTTTTAGTCATGTTCAAAAGGTAAGTAAGTATTTAAGAAAAAAATTGCTATACTTGGCTGAGAAGTTTTCAAAGAAAGTCTTGGAAGTTCGTGGTGAAGGGCTGCTTATAGGAATAGAACTAAAAGCTCCCATAGCTGATAAAACTGTTGACCAGTGTTTCAATAAAGGTTTAATGTTAACTAAAGTTTTAAATAATAGAGTAATTAGAATTACTCCTCCGCTTATCGTTAAAAATGAACATATAGACATTGCTTGTGACATACTTTATGATTCAATTGCCTTCAATGTTTAACACTTATTCTCTATAAGATGTAGTATTATGAAAATAAATGATCAGCAAAAAACTAGCTATACCACTTGTTACTGAACTTATTGCACAGCAGTTTCCAGAATGGGCCCATTTAGAAATTAAACCTGTTGAATCGGATGGTATGGATAATAGAACCTTCAGACTGGGTGAAGAGATGTTGATAAGGTTACCAAGTGCAGAAAATTACGCACTGCAAGTCTCTAAGGAGCAAAAATGGCTCAAAATACTGGCTCTACATTTGTCATTTTCCATTCCTAAACCACTTGCAATGGGACAACCATCAGAAGACTATCCTTGGAACTGGTCAATATATAAGTGGATTGAAGGGGAAAGTGCCAATATGTTGTCCTTTGATGATATGCATTTGAATATCATTGCTTTTCAACTTGCTCAGTTTTTAAATGAATTACACAAGATTGATACTGAAAATGGTCCTCATGCAGGACTTCATAATTATTGGCGTGGTGATCATGTTGCAGTTTATGATATAGAAACAAAGTCAGCTATTGCACAGTTACAAGATTTTATTGATGCTAGAACTGTAACATTAATTTGGGAAAAGGCTATGAGCTCAAAATGGAATCAGGATCCAGTGTGGATTCACGGTGATTTTACCAGTGGAAATATTCTAATAAAGGATGAACAAGTAGCTGCTATAATCGATTTTGGGTGTATGGGCATTGGCGATCCAGCCTGTGATTTAGTGATTGCTTGGACATTTTTTAAAAACGAAAGTCGTAAAATTTTCAAATCAAATCTATGCTTTGATCAAGATACATGGACAAGAGCACAAGGTTGGGCTTTATGGAAGGCACTCGTTACAATCACGTCGCTAAAAGACAAAACCTGTAGAAAAGCTATTGAACAACATGAGATAATTAATGAAATCTTAAATGAATATAATATGCAAAACAACTTCTAAAATTCAAAATTTTAAAGTATGATATGCTACGGTATTAAAAAACTTTAAATTTACAAATGCTTTTCAGAATGGGTAACATTAATTCTATTTTTTAACACATTTCAATGGATTGGACATCAATTTTCTTATTATCAGTAATTTTTCTTTTACTGGTGTTATCACTTTTTTTCTCTGGTGCAGAAATAAGCCTTACTTCAGTTAGCCGTTCCCGTATTAATAAGTTGAAGTTAAGTGGCAATAAAAAAGCAAAAGTGATAAATTACTTATTAAACAAAAAAGAGTTAACAATAGGCACTATATTACTTGGCAATACAATTGTTAATATCACATGCTCTTCTTTATCTACGGGAATATTCATAGAAATTTTTGGCAATGAAGGAATTTTTATATCAACAATTGTAATAACATTGTGTATTTTATTGTTTTGTGAGGTTTTACCAAAAACTTATGCCATTCAAAACCCAGAAAGAACTGCACTATCCTCTTCTTATTTTTTGCTATTTTTTGTTGAAGTTCTCTCTCCATTAACAATAGGTATACAATTCATTGTCAATCTTGTTCTAAAGTTATGCGGACTTCATAAGAATAAAGAAGTGATATCTGCAGCAGATGCAATGCGTAATATGATCACTTTACATCGTAGCGAAGGCACTATGTTACAGCAGGATTTAGATATGTTAAATAGCATACTAGATTTAGCTGAAACAGAAATATCGCAGATTATGACTCATAGAAAGAACTTATTTTCTCTCGATATAAATCAAAATAAAGAAGATTTAATAAAGGGTATTTTAACCAGTAGTCACAGTAGAATTCCCTTATGGGATGGTGAACCAGAAAATATTGTTGGCGTCGTTCATGTAAAAAATCTTATCAATGCTTTGCGTGAAAAAAATGATGAAGTGAATATTGCCACAGTCATGTCAAAACCATGGTTCATACCTGAAAGCACCTTACTAAGCGTTCAATTACATAACTTCCGTAAAAACAGAAAACATTTTGCGCTTGTTATTGATGAGTATGGTACACTGCAAGGAATTGTAACTCTTGAAGATATATTAGAAGAAATAGTAGGAGATATTTCCGATGAACATGATATAGTTACGGAAAATCTTATAAAAAAAATATCTGATAATTTGTACCATATAAACGGTGGAGCCACAATTAGAGACATTAATAGACAGTTGCATTGGGATCTGCCAAGTGAAGAAGCAACAACCCTGGCTGGGATGATTGTGAATGATATAGAGCGCATTCCAGATGAAAGTGAAGAGTTTGCTATGTATGGTTTTTGTTTTAAAATTTTAAAAAAAGATGAAAATATAATTACTACTGTTGAAGTACAAGTAAAAACTGATAATACTAATAGCAGTGATTAATTATGGAGTTCTTATGGAAGATACAGTTAAAGTAACAGCTGAAGAGTTAAAAGGTTATATAGAAAGAATTGAAAATCTTGAGCAAGAAAAAAAAGATGTACAGGATCATATTCGTGATGTGTATTCTAAAGCAGCAGATGAAGGTTTTGATACAAAAGTCATGAAACAAATCATTAGATTAAGAAAGATGGATGATGAAGATAGAGAAGAACAGGAAGTATTGCTTGATGTCTACAAACGTGCATTAGGAATGAATTGTGAAGAAGAACTAAGTGAGTAACAGAATTGTAATTGGAATAAGTGGTGCATCTGGTTCTATTTATGGTGTACGTGTTCTAGAGGCGTTAAAAGGCGCTCGCTATGAGACTCACTTAGTAATAAGTAATGCTGGAAAAATCACTATAGCTCATGAAACGTCTAGGAAACTTGCGGACATTACCTCGCTTGCAGACTTCTATTATTCTGAAGAAAAAGTAGGAGAAAAGATAGCCAGTGGCTCATTTAAAACTTTAGGGATGATTATTGCTCCATGCTCTATGAAAACAATGTCAGAAATTGCATCAGGCGTTACTTCTAATCTATTGACCAGGGCAGCAGATGTAACATTGAAAGAACGAAGAAGATTAGTTTTAATGGTTCGAGAATCACCGTTACATCTTGGACATTTGCGTAATATGTTAAAATTAACAGAAATGGGGGCAATCATTGCTCCGCCAGTACCTGCATTTTATATCAAACCAAACTCATTAGATGATATAATTAATCATTCTGTTGGCAAAACATTGGACTTATTTGATATAAAACTTTCTGATTTTAAGGAGTGGCAAGGAGTATGATCATTATAGATGGTAAAAAAATAGCAAATGATTTATGTGAGCAATTATCAAAAAAAATTGATCTCTTAAAAAAAGAACATAATATTTTTCCTTGTTTAAAAGTAATTCTTGTTGGCAATAATCCGGCAAGTGAGGTATATGTTCGCAATAAACAAAAAAAAGCAGAATCAATAGGTATAAATTCTGAAACTATTACCCTTCCTGGTGATATATTAGAAAATGAATTAATTAAAATAATTGATGAACTAAATAAGGATAAATCTGTCAACGGAATTTTAGTACAGCTACCATTACCACGTCACATCGATGCAAGCAGAGTTATTAATTCAGTCAGCATGGAAAAAGATGTAGATGGGTTTCATGATGAAAATGTCGGCAAATTAGTAAAAGGTGAAAAAAATTGCCTTATACCCTGCACTCCTAGAGGAGCATTACATCTAATCAAATCAATTGAAACTGACCTTTCTGGCAAAAACGCAGTAGTAATTGGCAGGTCTAATATTGTGGGTAAACCAATGTTTCATTTGTTGCTGCAAGAGAACTGTACAGTTACTATTTTACATTCAAGAAGTCAGAACTTATTTGATTATTGTTCTAAAGCAGACATAGTAGTTGCAGCAGTAGGAAAACCAAATTTTGTTCAAGCAGATTGGATAAAAGATGGAGCAACAGTGATTGACGTTGGTATAAATAGTATTGCAGGAAAAAACAAACTAGTAGGTGATGTTGATTTTGAAGGGGTAAAAGAGAAAGCCAAAGCCAAAGCCAAAGCCAAAGCTATTACACCGGTTCCTGGAGGTGTAGGCCCAATGACCATTGCATTTCTCATGATGAACACTGTTACTGCTGCTTGTTTGCAAAGAGGCGGTATAGATCTATAGCTGACTCAAATTAGGTAAACCTTATTTTAGGTGTACAGCTCCAGAAATACTGTTTGTACTGTCAACAAATTATTTGATTAAAAAAATAACAGAACAATTTAAGATTATATATTCTATAAATTAGTGTCACTGTACTTTCAGTTTGTGTGGACGTACAGTTACACTACCAAGCTAAAGTCAAAGTAAAATATAATCTATAGTACTTTCAAAAGCGAATGATAAGGGTATAATATACTATTAATGAATAGGAAAAGTGATGGTATATAGTATAGATTTAAGAGAAAAAGCATATCTAATGGTGGAAAAAAGGGAAGTCAAAATCTGAAGTAGCAGAGCTTTTGGAGATAGGAATAGCAACGATTTACCGATGGCTAAAAAAGAAAGCTGCGGGTGAAAGCCTGGAACCATACACTAGCTTTTTTATATTTGTGGGGGAGTGTTAAATAAACTGTGTCAAACCGAAAAATGATATATTAATGATATAAAAAATGGAGGTTTAACAAATGAAAGAAAAAAGAGCAAACAACTATGTTGGATTAGTAAACTATCAAGAATTAGAGACAAATATCCTGTCATCTATAAGAGAAGGTAAACCACTAACCGGAAGAGAAGGAGCACTGACACCTTTGA
>NZ_JACVWV010000064.1 GCF_014534705.1 Wolbachia endosymbiont of Pentalonia nigronervosa
ATTTCTTGTTAATCATGTATGTACTCTTTTTCGGGTAAAAGGCAACATCCTGATATACAATTATTAAAAATGACTTTATTATTTGAAATAATCCATTAATATCGTTTGGGAATTTACATTTTTTTAATTTTACTTAAGATTTCATAAAATATTATAGAAAAGTTTGAGTAAGTATAGCTAATCAAAATTAGGTTTATCTGGTGTACAGTCCCAAAGTATGATGGAAGTATAAACAATTTTGGAAATTTTGTCCACTGATCACATATAAATTCATAAGATGTGAGATCCCTTAAGAGTTTTGAGTCTTTTAGCATAATTGTAGAAGCCATAAAGATGCTCTTTGAGTTGTTGGTGGTAATACTTTTTAACTGTAGCATCTTTTAGCGTCCTATTCATACGTTCAACTTACCCATTTATCTAAGGATGGCTGACTTTTGTAACCTTTTGACTATGCCATCACAAAAAAATGAATAAGAATATTCTTACTTGTATACAATAACTACAATAAATCAAAATCTACTACTCATCGTCATAGTCAGGATATTGTTCAGGGGCTTTTCCTTCTTCTTTTGTAACTTTTGGATATCTTTTTCCTGTTTCTGCTTCTATGATATCACAACATTCTACTAAAAATTCCCAATTATCACCATAATCAAAAAGAAAAATCATTTTTTTACCTGGCTCAAAAACTTTATAGATATAAGAATTCCTGACACTTTTTTCATTAGGCATAATAGTCAAACTAGAATCAGTATCATAAAATAACGAACATCTTGTGTAAATAAATTACAATAAGAAATGGCAATAAAATAAACTTTACTTTAATGTTTTTTGTTGTATAATAAAAATTAGCATGTTAAATTTTAATATAATGTTAAATTGATATATTATTCAACAATATGCTTGCCATATTACTACATGCTTGATTAGAAGAGGTAAAAATAAAATGCAAAGTCAATTTGATGAGTTAGCAGCTCTATACGAAGATATGGCATTATGGCCATTTAGAAAAGATATTGAAATTCCAAATGTTTTAGCTCTAGTAGGAGATATAAGGGGACTATCGGTTCTTGATTTTGGATGTGGTACAGGCATGTATTCACGTCTGTTTAAAGAGAGGGGAGCAAAACGTGTAGTAGGTTATGATGTTGCTGATGGTATGATAAAGTATGCCAAAGAGCAAGAAGAAAAAAATCCTGTTGGAATCGAATTTATTTCTGAGTTAACTCCAACTCTTGAAAATATATTTGATTTAGTGGTAGGAGTTTATGTATTGCCGTATGCTGCTACTCATGAGGAATTATATACAATGTGCAGTACCATGGCTGGTTTAGTAAAATCTGGAGGTCGCCTAATCACCCTACCAATACATCCAGAGTACGATCCCAATCCCAAATATTATGAACCTTATGGATTCAGGTTAATATCTGATAACCCCTATACAGAAGGCGGTAAGATTCAGCTGGAGCTTTGTTATTCAAATTATGATGTTAAAGTAACGGCATATTATTGGTCAAGCAGCATATTGAAGGCAGCATTAATTGAGGCTGGCTTTTCATCAGTTGAACAAATTGAGTTATTTACTAGTAGTACCGGTGATTTAAATAAAGCTTGTTCTACACTGAAAAATTACATAAAAAAGCCTCATGCTTCTATTTTAGAGTGCAAGAAAGAAAAAATATAGAATCAAATTTAATTGGAGATTTTTGAGAAAATGCAAAATAATAAAAAAATAGCAATTATTGGTTCTGGAATAGCTGGTCTAGCAGCAGCATGGAATCTGCATAAGAAATATGATATAGTTCTTTATGAAAAAGCTAGTGTTCTAGGCGGTCATGCGTACACAACAACATTTCAATATAAAGATAAAGTAATACCTATTGATTTAGGAGTACAGCTACTCCATCAATGGACTTATCCTAATTTACTTGAAATGCTTAGACAATTTAACGTTTCTACTTGTGCTGTATCTTGGTCACTTGCTTTTAGCTTTAGTTCTGAAGAAAATTGGAGCAATAACTTCCTTACAACCTTTTGGGATAAAATAAAAGATGAATGTAACCGCTTTTATTCTTCTCTTTTAAGTATTAGTAACTCTTCTATTGAATTTCAAATGCAACCTCTTTGTGAGTATCTCAAAACTGAAAAATATTCTGAAACTTTTATTGCTAAGGCACTTTTACCTTTATTAAGTACGGTTATTTTTAGCCCACAAGAAATATTAAATCATCCACTGTTTATTATAGTTGAGATTTTTAAGAATAATATGATTTCTTTTTTTAATCCTTGTTGCTGGCACAGGGTGGTAGGAGGAACAAAAGAATATATTAGTCGCTTAGCAGAAAATTTTATTGGAAAAGTACGTTTTGAGAAAGAAGTTATTTCATTAATAAGGCAAACAGATAAGGTTACTGTACAAGATGCTCAAAGAAATATGGAAGAGTTTGATGAAGTTATTATAGCAACTCATGCTGATACTGCTCTTTCTATGTTATCTGACCCAAGTAATGAAGAAAGAGAATTATTAAGCAGCTTTCAATATGTAGACTTTAATTTCATTCTACATAAGGATGAAGGGGTACTTTCTTCTAATATTCCTAGAACAGCTTTAACAGAATATACCTCCTCTGAACCAAACCACGAAAAGGTATATTATGAGGGTCATACTTACAATGTAAAAAAAGCTTTAGAGCTTAATTATTTAGATTATCCTTTAATTATTTCTCTTAATCCTAAAAACAGTGCTATACCAAAACAAGAAAAAATTATTGAAAGCAAAAATTATAAACATCCCCTGAAACCTCAAGATATTTCTATTAAAACTAAAATCAAATCTATTCAAGGAAAAAAACATACTTGGTTTTGTGGTTTAGACATAGCTTTTGATAGTCATGAAGCTGCATTTATATCTGGCATGGTAATTGCAGAGGCTTTGGGTGCTTCCTATCCCTTTTCTGATAAACCTATGGCTTTGAAGAGTTACCAAGATATAAAAAAATTCATGGGTTTCTTATAATCATGCATGTAATGAAATCCCTATGTAAAAGCCACCCTAAACAAGGTTTATGGCTAAATGAGAAACCTATACCAACACTAGCCCCAAATGAAGTACTAATAAAGGTACGTATTACTGGTTTATGTGGAACTGACCTTCATATTTATAACTGGAATTCTTGGGCTCAAGGAACTATAGCTCTTGGGTTAACTCCAGGACATGAATTTGTTGGAGAAGTTGTTAAATGCGGTTCTTTAGTTCAAAATATAAAAGTAGGCGAACGTGTCACAGCTGAAGGTCATATATTTTGTAAAAATTGTATTCTATGTTCAGATAAAAATCATTTGCATCTATGTACAAGTTTAAAGTGTATAGGAATAACAACTTCTGGTGCTTTTGCTGAATATATAGCAGTTTCAGAAGATAGTGTTATCAAAATCCCTGATAATATTTCAGACGAAATAGCAAGTATTTTAGATCCATTAGGAAATAGTATACATTGTGCAACGATTGCTGACTGTAAAAATAAGAATATTATTATTATAGGAGGAGGACCCGCTGGTTTGTTTCTAACCGCAATTTTAAAATATCAAAGTGCTAATAGAATTATTGTAATAGAACCTAACGAATACCGACGTGAATTAGCGCAAAAAATTGGTGCTACAATAGTAAGTTCTAGCATTGAAGAAATTTTAAAAAATCAAAAAAATTTGTTGGAATCAATAACTATTGGTTATGAAATGTCAGGAAGCCAAAAAGCTTTTGAAAACTTAATAGAGATAGTTCGACCTGGAGGCATTATAGGACAACTTGGAATTTTAAAAGACAAAGTTTTAATAGATGTAAATACAATAGTTCTTAAAGGTTTAACGATTAAAGGTATATATGGTCGTCTGATTTTTGATACTTGGCACAAAATGTTTGAAATTCTCACTAATAAATTAGATGTAACTGCTATTATTACTCATATTTTTCCAGCTCAAGATTTTCAAAAAGCATTTAATTTAGCATTAACAGGACAATGTGGCAAAGTTCTTATAAGATGGGATCACTGTCAAGGCAAATGATTTAACAAGGTAAATAAAATGCTCTCAAAAGTTTTTGAAGACTATAAAACACGAAAATACCTCTTAGATACTTTTAGTAAATATTTTGGCGTTAATAATATGCCATATACTAATATTCCTAATATGGGTTTATGGGCCACATATATGTCAAAAATTGGAATAAACCCAAATCTATATGCTCCGCTACGTCATGCCTTAATTGAATGTAGTTTTTTTAACATAGCTTTTGATGGCAAAGATATCGATTATAAAGAGTTAATTAATCAAGAACAACAAGCTATTGCTTCTAATATTGATTGCTTAATGATTCCTTGTATAAGAGAAAATAATATTGCTTCTTTACTTAACAAAGGCTACATTCCTATACCAAGTTTTTTTAATAGTATTGTTAAACTTTCGTGCGAATGGCAAGTTCACCTTAAAAATTCTTTATCCAGCAGAAGTTGTAGAGACACTATGAATGAAATTCGTGAAATTGAGCAGAATTATGTAACAGAGTGGATTCCTCTTAAAGATATAGTACGTAATAAATCGATTCTCACAAAGATTGTAGGCCTATATATTCAACATGCACAAAAATTTGACTACCCTGCTATAATGTACACACAAGAAATCTTAGAACATTTAGAAAATTCAATTTATTCTCAGTATTTTTATATTTGCTTAATTTATCTAGAGAAGCATTTAGTATACATGAGTCTTTCGTTTGTAGATTTCAAATCAAGTTATTTTGCTTTTTTAGTCGTAGGTATTAATCGCCTTATCGTACCGCATAACCATAATCTTTATAAATATGGCTATATTGCTAACTACAAATTTATGCAAGAACAAGGACTAACAATTATGGACATGACACGAGGTTTTGTTAAAGAAAAAATTAGAATGGGAGCAAATAAAATAGATTTACTCTATACTTATTTAAAACCTTTAACTTCAGAAGCAAAATTATATGTATCACATTTAAAAAAAAAATCTGAAATAATTATTGAAAACAACAATAATTATCGTAACTGTTCTGTCAATGGCATCAACTTAAGAGACTGCATTAGCAAACTCTCCTAAAGATATGATGGCGTTATAGCTAGGCTTATCCACTTTATTGTGGCTATACAATCTCTAACATTTTTCCTTAAGTTGATGCCATTAAGTGTTCTGTAGGTCAGTGATTTAACCAACAGGCTGTAATATAGCTAACTCAAATAAGGTTTACCTAATTCTTGAAATACAAAATCAATAGCAGCATTAATATTCGGCCAAAATGGTAGTGCTTTTCTAGTTTTATTTTTTATGGCAAATCAAAAGTGCTCAATCGGATTCAAATCTCACTTTTACCCACAAATATAAAAAAGCTAGTAAAATAGCAAATTCATATATTTGATAAAGGGGTTAAAAATGTACGGAGTGAATACAAGTACGCAATATACTGATATAGCTAACCAAGATAAGGTTTACCTGATTTTTGAAAAATAAAATCAATAGCAGCGTTAATATTTGGCGAAAAAATTGGCAGTATTTTTCTGATGGCGTGTTTTATGGCAAACCAAAATTTCTCAATTGCCGGAGAATATGGCGGCAAAAACAGTACTTTACACCCTACATTTCCAATCAATTTTCTGATTTTTACGGACTTGTGAAAGCTTGCATTGTCAAGAATTATGGTTTGCCCAGGCTTTAATGTTGGCACTAAAATTTTTTCAACATATGCTTCAAAAAGCTCACTGTTGCAACATCCCTCAAATGTACATGGAACGCCAACTTTTCCATCATTTAGAGCTCCAATAATACTAATTCTTTTTTTCTTAAATGCATGCTTTTCTGCAAATAATCTCTTGCCTTTAGGGGCCCATCCGTACGCATAAAACTCGTTGTCATCAATACCAGATTCGTCTATAAATACCAGATTTTCTTCCTTTATTTCAGCTACTTTTGCTGTGAATTCTTTACGCTTTTTTTCATCTCTCTCTTGATAAAGGAAGTTTTTTTTTATATGTGTAGCCAGCTTTTTTTAGATAATTATATGCTGTCTCTTTGCACATATTGCCAAATTTTTCAATTATTTTATCAGTCGTAACATCTTGATTATCTTGTAAAAATTTGAAAAAACTGCCCATATCTTTAATCTTGCTCCTATGACCTGTTTGATAACCAGATGCTGGCTTTATGCTTCCAGTTTCCTCCCTTCTTTTTCGCCATAAATATATTGTTTTTATACTGAGTTTAAATGTTTCACCTATTTTTTTCATGGACATTTTTTTCTCGTCAATAATCTTGAAAACACGTTTTCGCAAGTCCTCGCTGTATGGTTTGGGCATTTTTAACTCCATCTCTTTATTATTCAATCCATCATCTTACCATAAAATTTATCTAAGTAAACCTTATCTTAGTTGGCTATATTAAACCTAGCAAGAAAATATAAAGGAATTAAGGATCAAGAATTACGCTATGCACTAATTAAATCTTTATTTGAAGGCATAAGATTAGCAATGATTAATATCATTAGTATTTTGATAAAAAAATAAATAAATAAAAAAAATTGAAAAATTGATTTGACTTCCAGCAAAATTGATGGCCTTATGACGACCACTGCTGAAAAAGCAGAGTAAATAATAAAAAAAATTTAGTCATTAATTAATGAGGAGTTTTATGAATAATAATGGAAAAAGCAAAGATCGTAGAGAAGAAGTAGAATTTAGAGCATTAGAAAGCAACGGAAAAGCGCTACTTGATCGTGAAGTGATAGAAACGTTTTTAAGTGCAGTACATGACAGGGAAGAGGCGCAAATTATAGCTGAAAGGCTAATGGATAGTTTTGGAATAGGAGGAATTTTAGGACAGGAAATGGATGACCTGAAAACTATAGAAGGAGT
>NZ_JACVWV010000065.1 GCF_014534705.1 Wolbachia endosymbiont of Pentalonia nigronervosa
TCAAATTGCGTAGAAACTCTGCAGCTATGGGTTTTGTAGCAGTATTATGCAACTCAACATAGGTAAATTTCGATGTTCTATCTATAGCAACAAACAGATGTAATTTTCCTTCTTCTGTTCTAACTTCAGCAATATCAATATGCGATTGGATATTGCTTAAATTTCTTTTTGGCTTTTACCTCTCCTTCAATTTCTGGCAACCTGCTAATATCGTGCCTTTGTAAACAGCGATGCAGGCTAGAACGAGTTAAGTGCGGAATTGTAGACTGCAAGGCATAAAGGCAATCATCTAATGGTAGAAGTGGAAATGCAACAATTATAGCCTCTTCCTCCTTGCTTAAAACCGTTGATCTTGGATGTTTTGGTCCCATATTCACATCTTTAGTGAATGAACGTTTTTTCCATTTTACAATAGTTTTCGGGATAGCGCTCAGCAAGTTTTGCTATGCTCTCTTTACTATTTTGTATTGCTCTACGCACCGCCTCTGTTGTCTTGGCGCACCCATGTAATACTTGTTCCATAATTCCTCCTTTGATGGTATTTTTTTCTCATATTTTATTATACCATCACTCTTTGGGACTGCACATCTAAGAAATGAACGCTATTCTAATGATTTATCAGCTAAAGGAATTTAGCTTTTCCCACTCAGTAATCATCTCATTTGCTTGCTTTAATATCTCAATGGATGGTAAGTCTTGCATGCTGAGTGGTAGGCGAACGGTTTTATGTTCTATAAATCCAATTTCATGTAGAAGTGTTTTGGTGGGAACTGGATTACTCGCAATAAACAGGGTTTTGCAGACTTTCCACCAGATATCTGTTGATGGTTTTTCACTACTCAAACATTTTGCAACATATTTACGAGTTATACGTGGCCACAGGTTAGAAGCAACAGAAACTAAGCCTACAGCTCCCATGGCTGCCGTGGCCAGTATCATATTATCATCTCCACAAAATACCTGAATATTTGGTGCAACTGCTCGGTATTCAACTAGAGTTTCAACAATGCCGCTTGAGTCTTTTATAGCCCAAAATCTTTCATGGTCACATAAATTACGTACAGTTTCAGGATAAAGGCTTGTTCCTGCTCTTGATGGAATATTGTATAGCATGGCCGGCACGTGTGCTTTTTCGAGTAATTTTTCAAACCACAAGGTTTGCCCTATTATCCCAGGTTTTGTGTAAATAGGTGTGGTCATTAGATAGCCATGTATTGGCATATCTTTGCAGAAATCAAGCCATTCCAACGTCTGATATAGATTAACTCCTGGTACACCGACTATAATTTTTGTGTTTAACTTAAGCTGACATGCAAATTCAATTAATGCGCATTTTTCGGCATTAGTAAGTGATAAACCTTCACCTGTGCTACCAAGCAATACTACACCATTTCCAGCTTTGGCTTGCATTGTAAGTAAATGCTGCAAACTCCGATAATCTATGTTATTTCCATCGTGATTGAACGGAGTAACGCAGGCAGTCCATAAGAAATCAGACATCTCACTGCATTGATAACATTTCAGACACTTTGTGTTGCAAGAGCATTTTATGATCTAAGTCAGTTTTTTTGCATATAATTTCCAAATTTATCAAACTTTCCAGAATTTTTTTGAGTTCCGACAGGCGAAGTTTTGTTAAATGAGATTTAAAATTCTGTAACTGTTTAAAAAATAAAGGGGGATTAAGTTGATCGATTGCCTCTTGTTCACCAATACCGCTTTGTTTTAAGAGTAAAACGATTTCAAGACGTAAGCAATAATTTGATATAATACGAATCAGTGCTATTGATGAGAAGTTTTCATGAGATATTAACACATCAGAAACTCTGATAAAATTACTTACATCTTTATTTGCTATTGCAGAACATAGATTATCAAGTGTAGCATAGTTATTACCAGAAATTGCAAAACATGATTCTATATCAGTAAGTTTCAGATCTTTGCTATTTCCCAGATACAAGACTAATTTTTCAAGTTCTGGATATACTGGAACTTTACTATGATTGAAATAGGACTGCAAATGATAGATCAACTCATTTGTATATTTTATATCATTTTGCTTAAGGTACCCTGATATAATGTCATAGAGATTACTGTTGCTATCTTTATAGCAAGCAACTACACCAAAAATCTTAGAATTTTCCATGTAATTTTTAGTTGCAGAATTGTATGTAAGTTCACTTGCGATCATAATCATATAATGGCTGCCCATATTATGATCTAGCACATTTTTCAGCTCTTTTGATATGGTTCCGTGTACATTTATTAGCTTAATTAATTTTTTGTCACTAAACATTGAAATATTTGCCAACTCGGAAAGCAATAAATCAGGTAACTTATTTACTACTGTAAAGTCCATTACCTGAACTGAGTATCCAACCAAGTTGGCTATTACTTCTCTTGTATAAAAATCAACTCTGCTATTGTCACTGCCATAAATTAACACACCACTTAAAGCATCAGGTTTTTCTAACAACCTTTTAACTTTAGATGGTGTAATCTTCATGACCTCTATATAAGATGGTCATCCACGTGTGGCTGCTGAGTGTCTTCCTGGTGAGATTGCTCTGCTACTATGCTTTGTTGATCGTCTTCCCTGAGGATATGCTGATGGTATAATTTGTTTATTTTTTTCATACAATTACTTATCGGTTGACATACCCAATCATTGAACCATTCTTTTATCATGCCATTGACTCCATAAAATTAATCACATATAATGACAATAGTATAGCAAATTTGCCATTATATTGCCAGTAGTATGACAAGTTCTAACACATCAATGAAAAATGTTCAAGTAGAAAAAAATAGAGAGAATAAAATTACCATTACAATTTGCTCTTTGTTATTAATAGCGGCGATTGGTGCAATAGTTTTAGGAATTATGTATCCAACAACTATACCATATAGTTTAGAAATTTTTGGTGGTTCTGCGCTGGCCTTATTGGCTGCAGTAGAATGGCAAGGTGTTCATAAGAATTACGTACATTCTACAGGTCGTTCAAGGTTTTAATTCCAGATTTAGTCTTTTTTTAATAAAAATATTATAATCTTAATTATATTTATTAATAATACAAAAAGCTATGAGTGGTTGGAAAGAATTATTAGCGCAGGTAAGTTCTACTGGGAATAAATATATTATTGATATTATAAAAAGAATATTAGTGCAAAAATTTCCACATGTACGTGAAGAGTTGCAGAAAAGCGGATTTGATGCTGATTACCCGCTTTCATTTCAAAATGAACCTGTGAAAAAATTGGAAGAAGATGAAAGAGAAAACGAACTTGATACAGATAAAGGATATGAGGAAGATGAATTTGGTATCGATATCACACTCCCAGAATCAGAATATGAGGAAGACGAGATTGATATTGATTCCTTATATCAATATCAATCTACAACAAAAGTGGAGGAAGACACATTGAGTATTGATTCCGGATTCTCAGGATGTGATGAGGACGAATTAGATGTTGATTTATCATCTTTATTGCAAAATGAGAATGCAGGTGATGAATTATCATTATTATATATGACTGCTTTTTACGGCATATTAGAATTAGTGGATGTTCTATTAGCAGCAGGTGCAGATCCTAATGCACCAGATAATAATGGAAGTACTTATTTACACAGGGCTGTTAAAAATGGGCATAGGGAGGTGGTACGCATTCTATTGGATAAGGGTGCAAATGTTAATGCTGCAGATATATATGGAAATATTCCCTTGCATTACGCCGCTCAACATGGTGATGAAGGAATCATAAAGATTTTATCAGCAAAAGGTGCAGATAATACATTAGAGAATATTAAAGGTGAAACTCCAATATCCTTAGCTAAAGATGATGAAGCAAAGAAGTTTTTAAAGGATGCAGAAAATAAGATAAAAGATGAGAAAATTGGCCCTATTAAGGAAAATACTTTTGAAAGCACTTCCCTTACAAATGTTCAGTTATTCAAAATACAAACTGATAGTAAAACCCATTAAAATTTCATTATACAAAATAATGAAAAAATGGTATAATTTTGCTATAATATGAGCATAAAAATATGGAAGTTTCTTGATCCCAAGTGCGTTCAAGCAAATTTTCGGCAGCGAAAAAAACAAGGCTATTCTCATCCACTTTCTCAATGACATCCTTGGTTTTGCAGGTGAAAATGCAATACAAGATGTGGAATTTCTCAGCACGATCATGAACCCAGAAATAGCCTCGGATAAACAGAGCATCGTTGATGTATTATACAAAGATTCTTATGGCAATAAATATATCGTTGAAATGGTGCGACCTGAAAGTCTTAGATGTACAGCCCCAGAGTATGATGGAAGTATAAATAAATCAGGAAATTTTGTCCACTGATCACATATAAATTCATAAGGGGTAAAACCCTTAAGAGTCTTGAGGAGTTTTGCATAATTGTAGGCCATAACGAAGCTATAAAGATGCTCTTTAAGTTGTTGATGTGATTTATAGTAGTATTTCTTAACTGGTAGCATTCTTTAGTGTTTTATTCATACGTTCAACTTGCCCATTTGTCCAAGGATGGCCGATTTTAGTCAGCAATGTTATTTTTCTCACAAGCTCGGTCAAATATGTGCTGAAATATGACGTTCTTAATTGTATGCCGTTATCAGTCAAAATAGTATGGATTTTATAGGGCAAAATCTTTACGCAAAAATTCTGCAGCTATGGCCTTTGTGGCGCTGTTATGAAGCTCAACATAGGCAAATTTGATCTATAGCAACAAACAGCTGTAATTTTCCTTCTTCTGTTCTAACTTCAGCAATATCAATATGCGATTGGATATTGCTTAAATTTCTTTTTGGCTTTTACCTCTCCTTCAATTTCTGGCAACCTGCTAATATCGTGCCTTTGTAAACAGCGATGCAAACTAGACCGGAGGAATTGTGGCCTGCAAAGAATAAAGACAGTCGTCCAAAGGAAGAAGTGGAAATGCAACAATTATAGCCTCTTCCTCTTTGGTTAAAACCGTTGATCTTGGCTGCTTTGGTCCCATATTCACATCTTTAGTGAATGAACGTTTTTTCCATTTTACAATAGTTTTCGGGATAGCGTTCAGAAAGTTTTGCTATGCTCTCTTGACTATTTTGTATTGCTCTACACACCGCCTCTGTTGTTCTGGCACACCCATGTAATACTTGATAATTCCTCCTTTGATGGTATTTTTTTCTCATATTTTATTATACCATCACTCTCTGGGACTGTATACCTAGATAATAGGCAGCAAATAGTTAACAGTAGTAATCAGAAGCAAAGTATGGCTAACAAAATAATAAAATACCTCTATCTTCACTTAACAGAATTGCTGTAGAATCTGTAAATAATAAAAAAGGGATCACTTTTGGAGGTTAAGTTGTTTAATTTCGTCTAGTGAAAGGCCGGTGATTTCAGCAATAACATCTATAGAGATACCGGCTTTAAGTGAATTTTTTGCAACTTCAATTTTACTTTTTTCACGGCCAATGAGGATGCCTTCTTGTCTACCTTCTTGTCTACCTTCTTGTCTACCTTCTTGTCTACCTTCTTGTCTACCTTTGTGAGTAGCATCATCGAGTTTTTGTTCTAAAATAGCAGCTTCTTTCTGTAAATCCATTAACCTTTCTTCATAAGCTGCCAGGTCCTTCTTATGCCAATGAAACTTGTCTAATTCGTCATAAGCTAGCTTTATTATTGGAGATTTTTCTGCTATTTTTCTTAAATCTTCATCAGTAGTGTCTTCAGCATATTTGAAGAAAAATAGCCAACGATCTACGACATTTTCTAGCTGTTCTTCTCTACTCTTAGGAAATTTCGGCAACTCAATGAAAATAAATTGAAAATCTTGTAAGTCATGTTCATTAGTTTTTTCATCTCTTGTGGTATGGCTAGAGATATAATCAAGTTTATCAGGAAATAAAATACAATTAGAAATAGCAATAAAGAAAACCTTCTTTAAATCAAAGTACTTACTAGCTTTATCAGCCTGCCTTGAATAAGCTTTAGCAGCATAAAGTTGAGCACGTTTTTCAAAGCCTTTATCGCGAGCAAGCTGCATTTCGATCACGTACCTAGCTCCAGTAGAATCTCTACAGAGGACATCAACAATACTTTGCTTATCAGAGGCAATTTCAGGATCCATAATGGTGCTAAGGAATTCCACTTCTTGTATAGTATTTATTTCAGTAAACCCTAAAATATCATTGAGAAAATGGATAAGGATATTCTTATTTTTTTCAGTGCCGAATATTTTTTTAAAAGTCAAATCTAATTTTGGGTCAAGAAACTTCGAAAGAGCCATAACAAGAGTACCTAAAAAGCATTAATGATTATACTAAATTTTGAAGGAATGTTCAACGTATTTGTTATTTTTTGCTAAGATTTATATTTCAGTAGCAAATTTATATTAACTTGTGTAATTGTGGACGAAATGGTAAAAGGGCGTATTAACTTTAGACCCCCTGCAAAACGAGGAAAAAAGTAGAAAAACAAAAAAAAGCGTATAAAATGAGAGTTTTAGTGAGAGAAAATGGCAATAAATTATGCAAAAGTGGCAAAAACCCCTTATATTTTCAGACAATTAACGGGTCTAAAAACAGAAGAATTTGAAAAAATCGTGGAAAAAGTGAGGCCGGAGTGGGAAAAAATGGA
>NZ_JACVWV010000066.1 GCF_014534705.1 Wolbachia endosymbiont of Pentalonia nigronervosa
TTGCGTAAATGAGCGTTTTTTCCATTTTACAATAGTTTTCGGGATAGCGTTCAGAAAGTTTTGCTATGCTCTCTTTACTATTTTGTATTGCTCTACGCACCGCCTCTGTTGTCTTGGCGCACCCATGTAATACTTGATAATTCCTCCTTTGATGGTATTTTTTTCTCATATTTTATTATACCATCACTCTTTGGGACTGTGCATTTTAGAGTTTAGCTCCTTGGATTTCTCCCTTATCATCGAAATGACAGGTTCCCGTAGTTCCACACAACAGCCTGATGTAGATTCATGCCACCTCTATGCCGGACGCCATCTACCCAGTAAACAAGCTCCCGATAGATTTATCCCAAGTAGTTACCATCCCCTGGTTTCGACGCCATTTTATAGGTTTCGACACTTCTTCAGTGGTTCACTTTCGTTCATCTCTCTATTCCCTACATGACGCATAATTGCGCCTTTTCCATAACGCTCACCACCTTGGCTCTTTACCAAAGCAGCTTATGGTTGTTTAAAGCCTGCTCTTGCAAACCGGCTTTGAGGGGCCCACCCTCATCTATTGTGCAGCTTCAGCTTACCGCTTCTACGGCACACGGTAACCTCTCTATTTTTATAGTATATTTTAGGAGTTTACCCTATTTTCTTAACTTTTTTAGTGATTTCTAATCCATAGATACTGTCTCTCATGTCAATAAATTACTGATATCTTTTAACAAATGCAACTCTTGTTTTAGAAAATACTATAGCTATGCATCAATTGATGATTCGGTCCAAAAAGGCACCGAAAAATAGCAATAACCCAACATAGGAGTTATTTTTAAATATGGACATACATTGAGAAGAATTATCTGGATTAAAATTTTTGTATTGGTAATAAAATATAAATCCCACGGCAAGTAGGGCAAGATAAAAAACATTGTTTAGTGATGACAAAATACCAGCATATAACCACATCGTGAAAGATGCTAAGTAAAATCTTTTCAGCCAAGGCTTTGTAGAATCACCAAAATATAGTGCTGTTGACTTCATTCCTATTTTTTCATCGTCTTTTTTGTCTTGATGAGCATATATTGTGTCATAACATAGCGTCCAAAAAACACACCCTACATAAAAAAGGATTGGTTCTAAGCTAACCTGATTTTTTATAACTGACCAACCCATCAGCGATCCCATATTGAAGGTGAATCCCAAAAATAATTGAGGCCACCAAACATAACGTTTTAGTAGAGGGTAAATGATTGTCATACATATGGAAAACATGCCAAGCACCAATGTAGTGATATTAGTTAGTAGTAAGATTATAAACGCAGCAGATAACAATAAAAAAAGTAAAATTAAGGCTTGCTTTACGTTTAGTTTACCACTTGCAAGTGGTCTAAATTTTGTCCGTTCAACATGTGCGTCTATTTTTTTGTCGAAAATATCATTGATGATACATCCAGCAGGTCTCATCAAAAATGCCCCTATAATAAATAGTGCGATGTAAAAAAAAGTTTGCCAAGATAGAGAAGTTGAAGCTAAAAGAATGCCACTTAAGCTGGGAAATAGCATAAGCCATAAACCACTTAAGCTATGTAACCTCATTAGAGAAAAGTAATGATTAGAATGCATCAGTTGATATGACTACGTAATATTTCATCTACATTAACAAAGTTATTAAATGCTAAATCAGGCTTAAAAACTAACTCGGGTATAAAACGTAATTTAACATAATGCAGTATAGATTTGCGCACCAACCATGCAGACTGATTCATCTCGTTAACAACAGAGTTAATATCTCCCTGTGTTCCACTTGAAGTGCAGGAAGAAAACTCTGAGAGAGGTCCATTCAATGAAGACAGTACAATATAAACATCTGCTTTACTCATATCTTTACTTAATTTTACTTCAGATACTACTATACTTTGATTACATATCTTGCTTTCCATTAAAACTCTAGATATTGCTCTATGCAGCACTGATGCTATCTTTAAGTTCCTAATTTCCTTTTTCATCTATAATACCCTTTCCTCTTGTACTATCTGATAAGCTTCTAAAACATCGCCCACTTTAACATCAACATTCCCTTCTAATGACATTCCACACTCAAAATTTGTACCTACCTCCTTAACATCATCTTTAAATCTACGTAATGCTTTTAATTTTCCTGTATATATCAATGTGTTATTGCGCATTACCTTGATCACAGAATCCCTTTTTATAATACCATTGCTTACATGGCAGCCAATAATATTACTAGCTTTAGACACATTGAATATCTGCCTTACAGAAGCAGAACCGATATGATTTTCTCGTATGATAGGTTTTAACATCTTAGTTAAGTACATTCTCATATCATCAATAAGCTCATATATTATATTGTAAGTGTGTATTTCTACACCTTTCTGCTTTGCTAAATCTCTTATTTTTGAATCCACTTTTACATTGAAAGCCAAAATTACTGCGTTAGATGCTTCTGCAAGCAATACATCTGAATCTGTTATTCCTCCTACTGCTTTATGTAGAATATTTAATTTTACTTCGTCTTTTCCTAGTTTATCAATTGAACTTGATATTGCTTCAATAGAGCCAGTGACATCGCACTTTAAAACTATACATAACTCTTCTGTTTTGTTACTACCATGGCTAAATATATCTAAGTCAGAGCTATCGAGACTTTCCTTTTTTTTCTTAACTAATTCTGATCTGTATTCAACAACTTCACGGGCTTGCTTTTCAGAACCTACGGCAACAAATTTATCTCCTGCACTTGGTATTCCGTTTAAACCAGTAATTTCAACTGGAGCAGAAGGTAAGGCAGCTTTTTCTCTTTGCCCAAGATGGTTTACCATACTACGTACTTTACCATATGTTGTGCCTATTACGAGCATATCACCTACTTTCAACGTTCCTTCTTCAACTATCAACGTGGCTGATATTCCTTTAGTTTTATCTATTTTAGACTCCACCACCCATCCCATTGCACGGCAATTCTCTATTGCTTCTAAACTCATTAATTCAGCGATTAGCAAAATTGCTTCTTCTAATTTATCCAAGTTAATTTTCTTTTTTGCTGAAACTGGAACGATCATTACGTCACCACCTAGCTCTTCAGGAATTAAATTATATTGAGGTAAGCTACTAATTACTTTTTCTACATCACCAGGTTGAGATTTATCAATTTTATTAATCGCAACTATAATTGACACATTTGCTGCTTTTGTATGATTAATTGCTTCAACTGTTTGTTTCATGATTCCATCATCAGCTGCCACCACTATGACAACTATGTTAGTAATGTTAGCACCACATGCACGCATTGCAGTGAATGCTTCATGCCCTGGTGTATCAATAAAAGTGATTTTTTGCTTATTTTTTGTCACTATTTGATAAGCACCTATATGCTGAGTTATGCCGCCTGATTCTCTTTCTACAACATTGGATTCACGAAATGCGTCAAGCAGTGAAGTTTTACCATGGTCTACATGACCCATAAAAGTAACAATAGGTGGTTTATGTTTTTTTGGCAAATTCTCTATAGAAAATAAGTCTTTTTCTTTATCAGCATCACTCACCCGCTTAACTGTATGATTAAATTTTTTCGCTATTTCACATGCTATATCTGGATCCACCAAGTCGTTTGCTCTATAACTTTCACCAACTTCTTCTTTTAACATTCTTAAAACACTTTTACTATCTTCTGCCATGCGAATAGATAACTCCCTAACCGTAATTTCATCTGGTATAGTAACTTCTCTTGATATATTCTTGCCTTTAGCAAATTTTGACTTTTTATTTCTTATACCAAATTTTTGCCTAAATATAGGAGCCTGTTCAACTTTTTCATCTATTGCTTGTTCGATGATTAATTTCGTATGTTTAGAATATGTATCCTTATCTTTACTAGCTTTGGAAGACTTTTTTTTGCTATCTTGGTCATCTTCCTTTTTATCAATATCCTCTGAAGTTTGCTCTTCAACCTTTTCTGTTAAGACCTCTGTACCGCTATCTGTTTGCTCATCTTCATTATCATTTTCTTCTACTATAATTTCCTTTTCTATTTGTTTGTTGTTTTTTTCTTTCAGTAAAGCGGCATTTTGAACAGCATTAATCCGAAAAATTTGCTCTTTTTCCGTAAGAGAACCTAATAATTTACTACTATCAAAAGCATCATGTTCTTCATGGAATTTTTTTCTTCTTTTTTTTACTATCATAGCTCCAGTATTTGAGCTAACTAAAGAATTTAAATCTAAGCCTAATTTAAGCTTACTCGAACCTTGAAGCGTTAATTTTTTGTTCTCAGTCTCTTCATTATCCATATCTATATTATCCCAAGCTTTTTACGTGCTTCCATTATTATTGAATCTACTGAATTTTTTAACTCTTGTGAGTTATCAGTTGAAAGAGAGGAAGAAAGTATGTTGCAAAATTCGTAACTTGATAAGTCCGCTATATCTTCTAAAGTTTTAATACCATTACTACCTAATGCAATTTTATAATCTATTGATAAAGGCAAATTGAGCACATCATCTTCCATACCTAAATTCTTCAATTCTGCTATCTTTTTATCATTTTCCTCACTGAGATACTTGCTTGCTCTATTATACAGTTCATGTGCAATATCTTCATTGAATCCTTCTATTGCAGCAAGTTCTTTAATTGAAGCATTTGCTATATCTTCCACGCTTGAAAAACCTTCAGTTACTAACAATTGACCCATAATTTCTTCTAAATTCAAAGCTTCAGCAAATAAAGCAGAACATTGGCTAAATTCTTTATTCCGCCTTTCTGACTCCTGCTGAGTACTGAGTATTTCAACTTTCCATCCAACAAGCTCTGAAGTTAATCTTACATTCTGGCCCTTTTTTCCTATGGCTAAACTTAATTGATCTTCAGGGACTATTAACTCTACACATTTTTCATCTTCATCAATGATGACTTTTGATACTTCTGCAGGAGTGATTGCCTTAATCACAAATTGACCAAAGTCTGAAGAATAATTTATGACATCGATCTTTTCACCATTTAGTTCGTGTATTATGCTCTTTATCCTATCTCCCCTGATGCCAACACAAGCGCCCACAGGATCAATATTTTTGTCAGGAGAAAAAACAGCAACTTTTGACCTTGAGCCGGCATCTCGAGCTATAGCTTTGACTACGACTAATCCATCAGCAATTTCCGGGACTTCTTGTTTTAACAACGCTTCTAGGAAACCTGCATGAACCCTGGATAGAATGATTTGACGTCCATCATCAGCACGCCTAACACTTTGTATATAAGCCTTAACTTTATCGCCTTCACGAAATCGCTCATCCCCGATCAAATCACGTGACATAAGAAACGCATTAGTGCCATTTATATCCACAATTAAATCTGGGTATCCAACTTGTTTTACAATACCATATCTTACCTCTCCTACCTTGTCTTTAAATTGTTCATATTGCTTTTTCAACTCTTCGTCTTTGATTACTTGCGCAATTTTTTGTTGAGCAATTCTTGCTGAAGTAAGGTCGGTATCCAGAGAGAGTAGTTCATGAATAGTGTCACCAACTTTTACATCTTCCGTACTTATTAATTTAGCTCGTGAGAGAGTACACTTAGTTTCGTTTAAGTTTGATCCTGATTCATCTTCTGATTCATCATCAACAATTTGTAATTTTCTATATACGGAAATTTTACCCGTATTTCTATCTATCTTAACTACAATCTTACTTTTGCTACCATATTTTTGCTGAGCTACCGCTTCTATAGCACTTTCTAATGCTTTTATTACAACTTCGAGATCTAAACCTTTTTGCTCTGAAACTTCAACTGCTGTTTTGATTATATCAAGTCCACCAATTATGTTGTTCTTATTATTTTTATGTTTAATACTATTTTTACGATTAGCAATCATACAAATAAATCCAATTAGTTTAATTATAGCTTCAATAGACTATTTTAAGTGTTAAATAAATACTGATTAAAGTCAAGTTTTTTCATATTTTTAATATAGTTTCAAAATTCCAATGCTTATTTCTTGATCTCGATATCCAAGTGACAGATTAATACATGTGCAACTTGACATTAGATCTGCTGTGAATCAAAGGAGAAAAACTCAGAATATGAGAGTACATAAACAAAGTAAGGTTAAAAACCGTGCCTTAGGTTCACAATACCAGCAATAATATTGAATCTCATGTTGTATTTCTTCTGAAAATTGCGGTAAACATTTGATATAATTTTGAATATTTTGATCTCGCGAATTTTATTTTCCACTTGCATCCTCCAGCTTTCTATTATGCTCCTTTTGCTCTTCCGTTAGCGGTTTTTTCCGGATGTGGAATTACTACATTACTTTGAACTTTTTGCCATCCTTGATAGCCGGAATCAGCGTGTTTTATACTATCTCTTGGCAGCCTGTTTTCTTATGCGAAAATCGTGCTCGATGCGACTTTGAAACTGACAACACTTTCTTCGATCGGTTTTTATGGTCGTTGTTTTCTTTTTGCCAGAGTAACTTTTTTTACGTTTTTTGCTGTCTTTTGGTCGCTGTATCGGCTGTGCTGTAACATCTGCTAAAAATCCTTTCGGGCGTTAAGGTTCTATCCTTTTTTATGCTAATTTTTTTTGCCAACAAT
>NZ_JACVWV010000067.1 GCF_014534705.1 Wolbachia endosymbiont of Pentalonia nigronervosa
CTGTTCGCCCTATCCACATCACTGCTGCTATGAACTTTCTGTTGTCCTTTGCACTCCTTCCACTATCCCCTTTCTTTCCGGGTAAACTCTCCTTTATCCTTTCCCATTGCTTATCTTTTAAGTCGTATAACATCCTTAGCTTCTCTCAAAAATTGTTATTATAACTCCTTTCTTTTTGAATGTCTACACTACCTAGTGAAAAAATAGGTGTTATATCACCGATTATGCAAATTAAGATGTTGTTTTACTACTTTTTTATATAGTATCCATTAATCAATAAACCACTTAAAACCTATTTCTGACAGCCATTTTGCCGTCAAAATTGCCTATGTTCCTCAGATATATACTGCCCGTAATAGTCCAAAAGTGATAAGATCAGGGTTTATGGTAATGAACATCATGAAAAAGCTAATAGATTTCTTGACAAAATCTATCTATAATAAATGTTCTACTTGAATGAAAAGTTTTGCAGATTGATGTTTTATTTTCCAAGTACAAGATTAAGGCGTAGACGTTTAAACAAATGGATTCGCAATTTAACAAGTGAAAACGACTTGTCAGTAAGTGATTTAGTTTTTCCTCTTTTTATCCATGATAAAAAAGAAACAACTATGCCAATTTCTGACTTACCTGATATTAAATGCTATTCAATAGATGGACTGGTATCAATAGTTAAAGAGGCTAGAGATTTAGGGATTAATGCTGTAGCAATTTTTCCTATTATTAACAGCAACTTAAAATCTGAAGATGCTAAAGAAGCTTACAATTTTAATAATTTAATTTGCAGGGCAATTCATACTGTAAAATCAAAGGTGCCTGAAATTGGTATTATTGCAGATGTTGCATTGGATCCATACACAACCCACGGTCATGATGGTATCTTAAGAAATAACCAAGTGGAAAACGATGACACTGTATCAGCACTATGCAAGCAAGCACTAGCCTTAGCAAAAGCAGGATGCGACATAGTTGCACCTTCTGATATGATGGATGGTAGAATAGGAAAAATTAGAAAAGCACTAGATGACAATAACTTTTATAACACATCAGTGTTATCCTATGCCGCAAAATATTGCTCTCACTTTTATGCGCCATTTAGAGAAATTGTGGGTTCATGTGAATTATCACATTCTATAGATAAAAGTAGCTATCAAATGGATTATAGAAACTCACGTGAGGCAATCTGTGAAATCGAGATGGATATAAATGAGGGTGCGGACTTTATTATGATAAAACCAGGCATGCCATACTTAGATGTTATCAAAACAGCAAGTGACAATTTTAACTTTCCTATTTTTGCTTATCAAGTAAGCGGTGAATATGCTATGATCAAAGCTGCAGCAAATAATGGTTGGCTAAATTATGATAAAATAATCTATGAATCTTTGATTAGCTTCAAACGTGCTGGTGCAAGCGCAATACTTACCTATGCTGCACTTGATATTGCAAAAAATAGCCTCCTGCAAAACAAGTGAAGGCAAATTGTCCAATAAAATCGGCAAGAAATCTCCAATTTACAAGATGTTAAAATTCTCACCTCAAGTTCACTACAGCATTTTTACCAAAATCTCTAAAATTTGTACTATATTCAATGCTGCACCTTTACGTAAGTTATCAGCCACTATCCACATATTTAACCCATTTTCCACAGTATCATCTTTCCGAATGCGTGATATATACACTGCATCTTCCTTCACAACGTCAGTTTGAGTTGTATATCCACCATCTTCACGTCGATCGTATAATAAAACTCCTTTATCTTCAGCATTATTAAATATTTCATATGCTAATTCTTCTGTAATTGGTTGATGAAATTCCACATTCACTGATACAGCATGACCAACAAATACCGGTACTCTTACACAGGTTGCAGTAACTTTAATCTCTTCCCCTAAAATTTTTTTTGTTTCTGCATACATTTTCCATTCTTCTTTGGTGTCGCCATTCTCCATGAAATCCCCTATGTGAGGAATACAGTTAAACGCTATTTGCTTGGGAAAAACCTCAGCCTTTTTGACTTCATTGATAAACATTTTTTTTGTTTGGTTATATAGCTCATCCATGGCTACCTTGCCTGCACCGGAAGTTGATTGGTAAGTTGAAGCAACGACACGCTTTATTTTTGCATGTTGGTGTAATAAATTAAGTGCTAGCAGCATTTGTATTGTAGTACAGTTTGGATTAGATATTATGTTATGATTTCTATACTCTTCAATTTTCTCTTGATTGATTTCAGGAATAATCAATGGTACACCTTCTTTCATCCTAAAGCATGAAGTATTATCTATCACAATGCATCCAGCATTTACTGCACGAGGTACATACTCTTGAGAAATTTGAGATCCAGCACAAAAAATAGCTACGTCAATTCCAGCCAGATCATGATCTTCCAGACATAGTACTGTTAACTCTGCATCACCAAAACTTATTTTCTTTCCTGCTGATTTTTTTGATGCAAGTAAAATCATACAATCTATCGAGATCTTTCCTTTATCTTGAAATTCAGCAAGTATGTTCAATACTTCACGCCCTACCTTTCCGGTAGATCCGATAACAGCAATTTTATATCCCATATTACAATTTTAAACTTATATTATACTCATTTTTATTAATGAAGTTTATAACTATTTTTACTAACCGTGAACCTGTTTTATAATAATGCACCTCTTCATCCCTGATAAATCATACACATATTCTTGAAAAGCTAACCCGTATAAAGGTATTAATCTATCGATATTGTTTTGATCTTCGCCTATCTCCAATATAGCAAATCCTCCCTTTTTAAGGCACTTTTTCAATATTGCAAAAATACTCACATAGCAATCCAATCCACTTATGCCACCATCAAGTGCAACTTTTGGCTCCTTCTGTACTTCAGCTTGTAAGGTTTTCAACTTATCTCTCTTGATATATGGAGGATTACTAATTACCAGGTCAAATAAACCCCTACATTCTGTCCATGAGCGTGGAAAAATTTTAGCTCTGCCCAATAGATTATGTTTTTTGACATTTTTGCAAGCAACTCTATATGCTCTTAAACTTTTTTCAAAGCCAATACCTATGGCATATTGATATTCACTCAATATAGATATCAGTAAACAACCAGTACCAGTACCGAAATCTGCAATTTTTAGTCTTTGTTTCTTATTTATATAGTATTTCAACACCGTTGAAATTATCGTTTCACTGTCTGGTCTTGGATCTAAAACGTCGCGACTAACTATAAAATCGCTATTCCAGAATTCACGCTTGCCTATTAGGTGCGATACTGGATGCTTTTTCGCTCTCTTTTTTATCAATTGCCAAAACTTTGATTCTTTGTGTGCTAAGACAAAATCATTATGGTTCATGATGATGAAAGATCTTTCTACACCCAACACATGCTGCATAATTATCTCACAGTCAAGATATGGTGTGTCTACTCCACTTGAAGATAAAAATTTTGATCCTTCTTGAATTAAAGTACTGACAGTTCTCACTAAAGAGATCTTAAAGATATTAAACTTTATTTTAGAGAAAAATCTGAGCAAAATCAAATGTAATAAGAATTGTTTCTTTATATAAAAAATAGTCAGGTCTTTTTTCCACTTCTTCTGGGTAAAATCAGCATATTATATAATTTATATTAGTAACGGTATTATGAAAACTTTAATGTTAAGTCTTTATAATATTTGTTACTATGGGTTTATATTGAGGTAACGTTATGAACCAAATTTTAGATACGATAAAGCATTTCGTATTATATATATCAAAAGTACAACTTAAAAATGCTACTGCGATAAAGCATTTCTTGCATAAAACAAAAACGCAGAAAGCAAATGCCACTGAGAAAAATCTTTATACTATTTTAAGGTTTAAAGATAAAGAAGATTTTGAAAATTGGACTAATCAGAGAAATGTAACTAACCAGGAGATTTGGCAATTATATGCTAGCTCTCTTGTAAAAGATATGGATCACCCAGAGAACAAAGGGATAGCAAGGAATATTATTGAAAACGTAGCTACAAATGCAGTAAAGAAAGAACCAGGTAATATAAACGATAAGGCCGGAAATGAAATAAAACAACAACTCAATGATCTGGAAAATAATAAAACGGCAACGCAAGCAAAGAAAAAAATCATAAAAATCCTCAGCGAGGTTGATGAGGAACAAGCACTTGCTGAACTGCAGGTAATAAAAAAGCAGGCTGAAGATTTTGTACAAGGTAAGTTTTATCAGGATAATAAGAAAGAATTCGAGAAACCTGGAACTGCAGCATCACTTTTTGTAAAAATGCAAGGTTATATCACATCACTAGAAAAATTAGCTGACAATAAAATTCTAACCCTATTATCAAAGCGAATTAGGACATTAAGCACAAAATATCCTAATTCGTCAGATGAGATGAATAATGCTATGGGAATACTAGCCAATAATGAGTTAAGGGAATTTTATGATAGAGGCATAAAGGATGGAACGCTGTCTCCTGTTATATCTTATGAAGAATGCAAAACTAAAATGGAGGATCTGATATATAAGGAAAAGCAGATACTAAAAGGAGACTTAAAAAAAGTAGAGGAGTTGATAGGAAGTATCACTGAATCAATCAGTATTATTAATGAAAAGAAACAATCAATTTTTCATTGCATAAATCATCAAAATGATTGTGTCAAAGAAATGGAAGGGAAAAGACACAGGTATCGATATTTTCAGCAAAAGATTGATATATACCAAAAAAATATCGATGAATACCAAAAAAATATCGATAAGTGTATCAATCCCATGCAACAAGTATTCGATAGTCTCTCACAAAAAACAAGAGCTACCAATGATATGATGGAATTTAAATCAATGATAGATAGCCTGCAAAAAAAACATCCAAGTGAAAAACGTGCACGTAAACTTTCAATTTTAACTTATTTATCAAACACACAAGATCAAATACGTAAGCTATTGGCAGATCATCATCCTGTGACAATGCATAGTCCTGCAACAAATCTTTCACAAACTAAACATGATCATCTGGCATGCAATCTAAGAGGTACTATCTAATTACTTTGCTAAATGCACAGTTAAATGATTGATTGTTTTTAAGAACCTGTCCTGAAATCATTTAAGTAGCTAAGCATAATGGCAATCATATTAAAGAAAATATTAGTCTTGGAGGTAAGAGGAGAATAGACCTCTTTCAAAATTGGAAAAGAGCAAAAAATTAGTATAAAATAATAAATTTAAAAGTATGAGATACAAAGAAGTTAAGGAATTAGACAACGAAAAATACCGGCGTCTAACAGGAGTAAAAAAGGCAACTTTCGAGAAGATGGTAGAAATATTAGATAAAGAAGATAGGTTGAAGAAAGCAAAGAGCGGGCGTAAAAGCAAGCTCTGCATAGAAGACAGGCTACTTATGGCATTAGAGTATTTACGTGAATACAGGACATATTTCCACATAGGTCGAAGTTATGGTATGAGCGAAAGTAACAGCTACAAGATAATTAGGTGGATAGAAGATACGTTGATAAAACATCCGGATTTTAAGTTACCAGGACGAAAAGAGCTGCTAAAAAGCGAGATAGAATATGAAATTTTAGTGATAGATGCAACGGAAACACCAATCGAGCGACCAAAAAAAAGCAGTAGACCCCCTGCGAAACAACATAAAGAGAGTTGCTGATAAAATCCGGTAAGGAACCCCAACCCGAAAGGGAGTGTTAAATAAACTGTGTCAAACCACATTTTTAGCTCAACTCAATTTTCAATCTTCCAGGAAAGAAAATGTCAAGCTGAGATATGGCTACTGCCCAATCATGCACAGGCATCGTCCATTTTTCCTCTGCCTTCTTTATAGCACAATATACCAACTTATACAAGGCATTTATGCTGGTAAATGAGCCCTTGGT
>NZ_JACVWV010000068.1 GCF_014534705.1 Wolbachia endosymbiont of Pentalonia nigronervosa
AGTAAAAACAGAGAGGGAACAATGTATCCAAGTGACATAAGTGACAAAGAATGGGAAATACTAGAGCCATACGTTGCACAAGGGGCAATAGGAAGGCCAAGAAAACACGATATTAGAGCATGCAATAAGATATATAATGAAAGGAGGTTGTCAGTGGAGAATGCTGCCAAAAGATTTTCCGCCATGGAAAACAGTATACGACCACTATTTTAGGTGTCGCAATAATGGAAAATTACAACGAATACATGACTCTATGGCGAGGCTACGAAAATCTTAAGGAAAGCATGGTGATGCTCCACATAATAGCTTCTCAAAATTGTGGGTAAAAGTGAGATTTGAATCCAATAGAGCATTGCTGGCATACGATCAAAAGTTGGCTTAAACCGAGAATGCGTCAACAAAAGGACCTTTTTCTTCTTGTTGGTCAAGCCATTACAGAAGTCTATCATTTGGTTTGGGAAATGCTATAACCGGGAAAGATGGGGCATTAACACCTTTGATAAAGAAGTTGCTAGAAGCAAGCCTAGAAGGGAAAATGGAGAATTATCTATCAAATAATAGGGAAGAAGAAAATAATCGAAGAAACGGCAAAAGTGCGAAAACTTTATGAGGTTCAATATTATCGCCGGTATTGTGAACTTGAGGCACGGTTTTTAACCTTACTTTGTTTATCTAATCTCATATTCTGAGTTTTTCTCCTTTGATTCGCAGCAGATCTTAGGAAAAAAAGCTTTTACTTTTCAGGCATACAACGAACGAAACACAAATATAACTTGATGTCTATGAAATAATATAGTATCTAAATTGATGTAAATATAGTTGAAAAATAACCATGAAGTTTATCCAATCCCTGAATAATAAATTAGATGCATTGCATTTGCTAAACCACCCTTTTTACCAGTCATGGAACGCAGGAAATTTAAGCTTACAAAATTTACAAACCTATGCTAAAGAATACTATCACCATGTTTCTGCGTTTCCTCGCTATATCAGTAGTATTCATTCTCTATGCCCAGATCTAGAAACGCGGCAAGTTTTACTTGGTAATTTAATTGAAGAAGAACAAGGGGAAGAAAATCATCCAGAATTATGGAAGCGTTTTGCTGAAGGGCTTGGTGTTGCAAGGTCAAACCTTAATCAAGGTCCACAGCTAAAAGAAACACAAGAATTGGTTGATTGTTATTTCGATGCTGTGCAATCAGATTTTGCCTCAGGTCTAGGAGCACTTTATGCTTATGAACGTCAAACTCCGGAGGTTTCTAAGTCTAAGATTGAAGGTTTAAAAAAGCACTATGGAATAAGTGACAAGCGCTCCCTTCAATTCTTTGAGGTGCATATGGAAGCTGATGAATGGCACTCTGAAGAGTGTGCAAATCTCATTGAAAATTTGAGTGAAGAAGAACAAGGTAAAGCTGCAGAAGGTGCTGAAAAAGGTGCAAAGCTTCTATGGAAATTTCTTGATGGTATGCATAGAATTGCATGCTAGGATAAGCGTTTAATATAAAAGCTGTAAGTTTTAAGTTGTAAAAGTGTTTTTTTATTTCCTAATTCTGATAGTAATTGCTATTATAAGCTGAGAGTTTTTACAGGCAAAAGCTGTAGTAGATTTGTTTAAAAGTATTAGTGTGGTGTTAAATGGAGTATAATTCTGAAAAGAAGCCCTTGTGTAACCTTCTTATTTCGGATTTGCGGGTCTGGGTTCATTTAGGGTGCCGTGCAGAAGAAAGGTTTTATCCCCAGCTAGTCAGTATTAATATTGACTTTACTTTTAAATCTCCTCCTTTAGGTCTCACCTCTGATAAACTTGAAGATACTGTTTGCTATCTCAAAGCAGCAGAGCATATTCAACACCTTGTACAGGACAAACAATTTCACCTCATTGAGCATTTAACTCATGATATATATTTAACCATTAACAAATCTGTAGCACACAAAAAACATCTTATCTCTTTTATCAAGGTAACTGTGCATAAGGCTGCACCGCCTGTTCCTAATGTTCATGGAGGCGTCTTTTTTAGTTACTGCAATGAACCACAAGAAGATAATTAATGATTTATATTTCAATTGGCTCAAATATTGGAAATCGCCTTTCTTACTTACAAAAGGCCGTTAAATTACTAAAAGAGCGTTACTTTAAAGATTTAAAGTCTTCAATTATTTTAGAAACACAAGCCATTTTACCTGATACAGCTCCTAGTGAATGGAACAAACCATTTTTAAATATGGTTGTTTGTGGAAGTTGCTCACTTTCTCCTGAGGAATTATTAACAGGTCTAAAACAAATCGAATGTGAAATAGGCCGTCCACAAGGATATGAAAAGTGGTCACCACGCATTATCGACTTGGATATTGTAATATGGGGCAACTTAGTACTAGACACGCCACGTCTTACTATCCCTCATCCAGAATTAATGAACAGGCCATTTTTACTCCACCTGATAGCAATGCTCAATCCTATGAGTATATTGCCAATCAATGGTAAAACTTTTGGTGCCATTGCAGGTGATATTGAAGTTTGTTTTATAAAAAGTTTTGCATTGTCGCCAGAATTTGTAGGTATTGTAAATATTACTCCTGATTCATTCTCAGATGGCGGACTTTATCATGATGAAAACAAGGCCATCGAACATGCACTACAACTATTATCTGATGGTGCTAGCATCATTGAACTTGGTGCTCAATCAACAAGACCTGGTTCTTCTATACAAACTCCACAAACAGAGTATGCACGCTTAAAACCAGTACTTGATCATCTACATCAGCACATGGAAATCAAAATTAGCATTGATAGTTTTTGGCCAGAAGTTATATTGAATGTTTTGGAACGTTATAATATTACATGGATTAACGACGTTAAAGGAGATTTGAATGATGATACCTTAAAAGCCATTGCCCAGAGTGGGTGCAGTATTGTTATCATGCATTCACTCTCAATACCACCGAGTAAACATAACATTATTTCAGATAGCGTAAATCCAATAGATACTGTACACTGTTGGGCAGAGGAGAATATTAACAGGTTATTAGCTTTAGGTTTTGATCAGAGTTCAATCATTATTGATCCTGGTATTGGTTTTGGAAAATCTTCGTATCAAAGCATTTTGCTTTTACGTAATATAGAGGCATTAAAAAGGTTGGGTTGTAAAGTTTTGGTAGGTCATTCTAGAAAGTCATATATCTCTTCATTCGCAACAGGGTTACCTTGTGACAGAGATCTAGAAACAATCGCTTCATCATCTATATTACATAATAAAGTTGATTTTCTACGAGTGCATAATGTACGTGATCACATGAAATTTTTTGTAACTCAAGTTGCGTTGTATGGAAATGGTTAAAAAAATTATAGGAATTATGGCTGTTGACCCCAACGGATTGATAGGAATAGATAACAGGTTACCATGGCATTACCAAGACGAACTAGATAATTTTCGTCAATTAACTCATGGTCAAGTTGTTGTTATGGGAAGAAAAACATTTGAGACAATGCCACAAAGTGTATTAATAGATTGTACTCCTATTGTTTTTTCTCATAATAAGTTAAATCCTTGTTTTGATGAGGATATAAAATGCACTGTTGCTTCTTCCATGCAAGATTTCTTTTTAATTCAGAATAATTTAAAATGCTCTCAGATCTTCATCATTGGTGGCGCACAAATAGCGCACCTTTTTCTAGAACATAACCTAATCTCCGAGTTTATTATAACAAGAATTCACAGGTCTTATAAGGGCAATACATATCTTAACTTAACACTTCTCGATGAGTGGCACGAAACTATTGTGACTCGAACCCAGAATTACACTATATGTAAGTTAACACACAAAAACTACTGTGAAATACAATAGACCTCTTTCGAAACCGATGTATGTATGTTGAAGCAGTTCATACTCACCGTATTGAATGTGGGGAAAGTTTAGAACAGATTCTTGATCACTATGTTGCAGAATTATTAGATGAACAAGTGATCATTGCGATCACATCAAAAATAATTTCTGTTTGTCAAAGGCAAGTAGTTTGCAAAACTGCTTGTTCTAAAGAAGAGTTAATCAAAAAAGAAGCTGATGCGATTATTGACGTGGATAATAATCCCCATGATTTCTATTTAACAATCAAAAATGATGTCTTAATTCCATCTGCTGGAATTGATGAGTCAAATGGTAATGGGATGTATATTTTATACCCAAAAAATGTGCAAAAAACTGCCATATCTATATGGAATTATCTTAAAACAAAACATTGTATAAAACATCTTGGCATTCTCATCACGGACAGTAATGTAGTACCGATGCGTAATGGAGTTACTGGTATTGCGCTTGGTTGGTGTGGATTCAAACCATTGTACTCTTATATAGGTAAATCAGATATTTATGGCCAACCGCTGCAAACAACACACATTAACCTTCTTGATGCATTAGCAACATCTGCTGTGTTGGTTATGGGAGAAGGAAGAGAACAAACACCAGTAGCAATCATTAAAAACGCACTTAAAATTAGCTTTCTTGCCCGTCCACCAACTACAGAAGAGGAAAAAAGTGTAAAGATCTCTATAGAGAAAGATCTTTACTCTACTCTTCTCATGGGAGCACCTTGGCTAAAGCATGAAAAATGATGCTTGATATAGCAAACTACCAGATGTAGTAAAATAGCTCTAGAAATAAGCATTATTTCTGTTGACACGATATATGACATCCTTTACGATTAAAGTTAATAATAAAGTATGTATTAGTTATGTTTGCAGTAATTGAGACAGGCGGAAAGCAATATATAGTAAAGAAAGGTAGCATAATAAAAGTAGAAAAGCTAGAGGCCGAACAAGGAAAAGAAGTAGAAATCAGCAAAGTGGTTTGTCTTTCAGATAATGGTCTATCTCATTCACCTAACGCTACTGTTAAAGCTGAAGTATTAGAGCAATGCAGAGGAGAAAAGCTCATCATTTTTAAAAAGAAGAGGAGAAAAAATTACCGCAGAAAGACAGGTCACAGGCAGTATATAACTGTTCTTCGTATTAATGAAATTAATCTTCAAAAGTAAGGGGTATAGAATATGGCAACTAAAAAATCTGGTGGTAGTTCCTGTAATGGCAGAGACTCTATAGGTCGCAGGTTAGGGATTAAGAAGAATGGTAAAGTTATACCTGGTAATATAATTGTCCGCCAAAGGGGTACGAAATTTCATCCCGGAAAAAATGTCGGTATAGGTAAGGATCACACAATTTTTGCTAAAGTAGAGGGTTGGGTTAGTTTTAGAAGATCAGCCAATAAAAAGACCTTTATTGATATTATTCCTATTCAAGTATCAGCTTAACGCGGGTCTGTAGCTCAGGTGGTTAGAGCGCACGCCTGATAAGCGTGAGGTCGGAGGTTCAACTCTTCCCAGGCCCATTTACCCGTAGTTGCAAACTCCTCTCTAAGTTAGTTTTAGTATGGCAAAAACCCCCAATAATAGCTTGTTTTTACCCACATACATACGACATTTCGTACCTAATTATTTTCCCCAAAATTCCCATTTTCTTTACATAATATATTAGCTTTCACCTATTTTTCTCTAAAAGGTAGGACATTTTTTGCGGTTTAGAGAAAGTAAATAATTGAATTTTTTGTCACGCTGAAGAGAAGCCTTTTCTTTAAAAAAATCTCGCACAAAAAAGATATGCAAACTAGGACCAAATTCCCATAGCAGCACTCTGTACTTTCTATGTTGAGAAAATTTTCTTATTACATTGTACTGCCATATAGGCACACTAACGCTGCCAAACGAGTGTTCAGGATAGATTGCTTCCACTACAACCTCTACCATGACTTGCTCCAGCTCTTGTAATTTGTAAGTTATCTAACAAAGTTGCAGCACTTTGATCAT
>NZ_JACVWV010000069.1 GCF_014534705.1 Wolbachia endosymbiont of Pentalonia nigronervosa
CCTGTTCGCCCTATCCACATCACTGCTGCTATGAACTTTCTGTTGTCCTTTGCACTCCTTCCACTATCCCCTTTCTTTCCGGGTAAACTCTCCTTTATCCTTTCCCATTGCTTATCTTTTAAGTCGTATAACATCCTTAGCTTCTCTCAAAAATTGTTATTATAACTCCTTTCTTTTTGAATGTCTACACTACCTAGAAAATATACAAGAGCTTTTAAAGAAAAAAGTAAATATTAACTTTCAAGAAGATAGTAAAAAAAATACACCTTTGCATATTGCTGTTCATAGAAAAGAATTAAAAGTTATTGAATTCCTCGTAAAGAATGGAGCAAAAGCTGATATCAAAAATAGCAAAGGTAGAACATCTTTAGACATAGCTAATCGTCTTAAGAGGCAAGATATTGTGGAGATATTGAAATTACACACTCAGCCAAACCTACAGGCTTCTGTTGGAGATAATCAGCAAACTGGCAGCAGCGTTCAGCAACGATCTAGTTTGTTGGAGCAAGTGATAAGACCAAAGACTCTAATTCATAAGGTACAGAAATCGGATAAAATAGATGATCAAGATATAAAGAGGCCAGGAAAACAAGGCCTTCATGGTGAGATTTATCAATTAAAATTATTAATGCTGTTTTTAAAGCGCGGAGTGGATAATCAATACTCCTTTCGCTTAAGTACAGAGAAAAAAGAAGCTAAAAAGTTTGATGATTTGTTTTTTGAGATCACTAAAGATGGTAAAAAAGAGTACCGTCTTTTACAAGCCAAGCATAAGGATGATGAATCTAAGAAGATTACATTCGATAATCTATTAACAGAAAGCGATAGTGATTATAGCCTAGTTAAATACTTCTTTTCTTATCAAGACTCTAAAAAGGAAAAATTATTCAAGAATGTAATGATCAAAGATGTTACTGTTTGTACTAATATTAACTTGGATTTAGATGATAAGTATGAGTTGAATGGTGTTTCTAGAACAATTAGAGAAGTAGTACAAGAAATAAAAGAGAAAGATAACATTCTAGATGTAGATAGTGAAACTTTTGCTAAAGAAGCTGTGCGCTATCGTTTTAGTGATAACGTAGTTTCGCTGTTAAAACCAAAATTAGAAGGTTATAATTTAACCAGGTTAGCAAGAAGATTGGCTGAGTGTTTTTTAAAGAACAATTCTATACAACATCATCAAGAGCATGATATTTTTAATCTTTATCATACTGTATTAGCAAAAGAAGTTATTGATGTTAAAGCTAAAAAATTTCACGATAAATTTATAAAGAATGAAGATATATCTGAGGATACTCAGAAATTTAGAGAAGCTTTTGCAGAGGAAATTAAAAAGCAATCAAAAGAGGTATTAACGTTAGAAGACATTAATTTAGCAATTTCCGATAAAAGAAAAGTAGTTGATAATAAATCAGTTGGTTTAAAGTTATCTAAGAATTTTGGAAATGGAGAAGATAAAAATTGGCCAAATAATGTTATTTCTGATGAAGATGTAAAAGATTTTTTAGATTACTTAGTATTTGCAGTAAATCAGCCTAACGAAGAGCAATTAGGTGAAATTATTGAAAACGATATAAGTAAGGAGTTTAACTTTGCTGCAAAGGATTATGTGTATAATGATCTTTTCGTAAAAATGCTAAGTTGGTTAAATGGCAAAGGAAAGGAGTTTATTTCATACCAGGATGGAGAAAGTTTTTTTGATGAAATAAAGCAAAAATTAAGTGAGTTGGAATTAACAGGTCTTACTCTGAATTATAAATCTAAAGTTGAAAAATTTGGTATTAAGTTTAACTCAGATGCAGTTCAGGAAATAGGGTTGGATGAGTTTCTTTCTGCCAAAGATTCTAATAAACAAGTTTTTAATGCTATTTCTCAACAAAATACACTAAGTACTATTAAAGTATATCAGGTTTTACAAAACATATATCGACAAAATTACATTTTTATGCGGCTAAACTCTATCTTACATCTCCAAGATCGGGTAATACAGGCTTTTGGCAGTAGCAATTTATTAGTAATTGAGTGTAAGACTAAAGAAAAAGAAGAAGATATACGAATACTATATGATAAATTGTTCAGTATTATACAGTCTAGCTCTAATAAAAAAGTTGTTCTGATTACTCGAGGAAACGACCTTCTAGCTAATAAGTTTAAATCTGCTTTAAGAGATAAATATCAAGAAAAAGTAGATAAAAAGAATAGCTTAATTGATCTTACAATTGAATCACAAACAAAACTTCTAGAAGAAGGAAAAGTTATCTTTCAAGGAAAAGAGGTAAGGTTAGGTACAATAATAAATGATGAAGAGTCAAAACATTTAATAGATGGGGAGGTTTTAACTCAGGTCATTAATAAGGAGATAGAGATAGGTAAAGCACTCATAGATTCAAAGTATAATGATATTAAGGATTATTATATTGACCGAACATTTAATCGTCATGTAAAGATTAAAAAAGGTATTAAGAAAGAAAAGTCTTTTCTTGTGACTTCCGACAATCAGGTAAGTAAGGTAGACCCTAATCAAGATATAGTGTTAATTTCTGATACAGGTGAGAGTTTTAAGGAGTTATGTTATGAGTACAAAAAGCATAGTATTCATTGGCTCAAAAATTGGGGAAATGATTTAATATGGCAGCAATCTTATGGTGTTTTATCTAAATTACGTAACTTTGTAGATGAAAGTCAACTTTCTATTCAGGAGTATAAACCAGAGAAAATTACAGATATAAAAGACAGAGTAGTCATTATTTCTGCTGAACCTGGTATGGGTAAGTCTACTGTACTGACTTCTTTAGCATTAAAGACAAAAGAATCTAACCCTTCTTTATGGGTTATAAGGATTAACTTGTTAGATTGTTCAAATGAATTAGAAAAAGAAACAGAGAAGAAAAAACAGCTTAACGAAAAAGAAGCTAGAAAATTCCTATACAGGATGGTAGGTTCTCAACTCTTTCACAAGGAAGAAAGAGAAACACAAGAGAAAAGTGAACAAAGGATAGAAAAGGTTGTAAGTGCTATAGTAGAAAAAAGGAAAATAAGTTTAGAAGGTAAAGGGGAAGAAATTAAGAGTATGAACTTGTTAGAAATGGAACTATTTAATAATTTTTATAATCAGGGCAGGGTTGCTTTACTGTTTGATGGGTTTGATGAGATTAGCCCTGACTATACAGAAAAAGTTATTGAGTTACTGCAAGTTCTAAAAAATTCTAAAGTAGAAAAGCTATGGATAACTACTCGTCCTTATAATTTTGTTCAAGAAAAACTAGAAGATCAACTTAGTGTATTTTCATATTTATTAAAGCCACTCCTTCCAGAAGAACAGAAAGGTTTTTTAAGGAAATTTTGGAAAGCAAAGTTGAAACTTAGTGAGTTAGATGAACAACACTCAGGAGTTTTTATTGATGAATTACTAGATAGCTTTCCTGGATCCATAGGTGATAAAGATTTTATGAGTATACCGCTACATGCATTTATGGTTGCTGAAGTTTTCAAAGATGGATTCAAGAGTTTTTATGACTCTAATAAGAAGGAGCTTTCTGATGAATATAAAAGGAAAAAGCAGGATTTGGTTACTTTATATGAGAAATTTATTGATATAAAGTTTGATGAAGGCCTGAGAAAAGACTATTCTGATTTTGATACTACTAGGAAAAAAATACGTCTGAAAAAAAAGTTTAAGCAGGAAAAAGAAGAACTTATAGCAGATCATATGAAATTAGCTTTATATGAAATATTTAACAAAAATGAAGTAGAGAAATTGCTTTCTCGAGAAGAAATGGGAAAAGTATCCGAATTAATTGACAAGATAACACAAGGGAACGAAAAAGCAGGTTTGATTGAACGAGTTATTGATAGTAAGCCTAGATTCATTCATCGTACTTTTGCAGAATATTTTGCATCAAAATTAATTTACGAAAGGCTTGACTACTCTAAAAAATCAAAACAAGAAATATGGGAATTTTTTCTAGACCATATTCTTATTGACGATAGGTACAATGTAATTCGTAGATTTATTGATTGTCAATTAACAGATAGTAAATTATTTAAATTGAAAATAGGTAACACAGTAGAGAAATTATTAAAGGAAAGAATTGATGAAAGCAAAATAACACAGCTACATGTAGCTGCAAAAGAAGGATTATTAGAAACTATTAAGTTTTTGCTAAATAGTCTACCAAATGGTAATTATATTAATGCTAAAGATGAAGATAATTTGGGTTCTACGCCATTACACTATGCAGCACAAAATGGTCATTTAGATGTTGTTAAGGCTTTATTGGGTAAAGGTGCTGATGTTAATGCTAAAGCCAAGGGTGATTGGATGCCATTACACTCTGCAGCACAAAATGGTCATTTAAATGTTGTTAATGCTTTATTGGGTAAAGGTGCTGATGTTAAGGCTAAGACTAAGGATGGTTGGACATCATTACACTATGCAACACAAAATGGTCATTTAAATGTTGTTAATGCTTTATTGGGTAAAGGTGCTGATGTTAATGCTAAAGCCAAGGGTGATTGGATACCATTACACTCTGCAGATGATTGGACACCATTACACTATGCAGATGATTGGACACCATTACACTCTGCAGCAAGAAAAGGTCATTTAAATGTTGTTAATGCTTTATTGGGTAAAGGTGCTGATGTTAAGGCTAAGACTAAGGATGGTTGGACACCATTACACTTAGCAGCAATAAATGGTCATTTAAATGTTGTTAAGGCTTTATTGGGTAAAGGTGCTGATGTTAATGCTAAAGCCAAGGGTGATTGGATGCCATTACACTCTGCAGATGATTGGACACCATTACACTTAGCAGCAATAAATGGTCATTTAAATGTTGTTAATGCTTTATTGGGTAAAGGTGCTGATGTTAAGGCTAAGACTAAGGATGGTTGGACATCATTACACTTAGCAGCACAAGATGGTCATTTAGATGTTGTTGAGGCTTTATGGGATAAAGGTGCTGATGTTAATGCTAAAGCCAAGGGTGATTGGACATCATTACACTTAGCAGCACAAGATGGTCATTTAGATGTTGTTAAGGCTTTATTGGGTAAAGGTGCTGATGTTAATGCTAAAGCTAAAGCCAAGGGTGATTGGACATCATTACACTTAGCAGCACAAGATGGTCATTTATATGTTGTTGAGGCTTTATTGGATAAAGGTGCTGATGTTAATGCTGAAGCCAAGGGTGATTGGACATCATTACACTTAGCAGCACAAGATGGTCATTTAGATGTTGTTGAGGCTTTATTGGGTAAAGGTGCTGATGTTAATGCTAAAGCCAAGGGTGATTGTATGTCATTACACTATGCAGATGATTGGACACCATTACACTTAGCAGCACAAGATGGTCATTTAGATGTTGTTAAGGCTTTATTGGGTAAAGGTGCTGATGTTAAGGCTAAGATTAAGGATGGTTGGACATCATTACACTTAGCAGCACAAGATGGTCATTTAGATGTTGTTAAGGCTTTATTGGGTAAAGGTGCTGATGTTAATAAGGCTGCTTTTTATAATGGTTGGACACCACTGCACGCTGCGGCTCAAAATGGTCACAAGGAAATTGTTGAGATTTTATTAAAAGAAGGAGCACATTATAATGTAAAAGATTCAAAAGGTGGGTCACCGCTGGATCTAGCAAAGTCTAGTTCTAGTATTAAAGTTCTACTTGATTGTATTGATAATTTATTTCAAGCTGTTAAAAGTGGGGAAGAAGATGAGGTTCGTTCTTTGTTGCAAGGAAAAGATTCTGACACACTTAAAGCGATTTTGAATGCTAGAAACACTGATAATAAAACACCTCAAGAAGTTGCTAGTATTAATAGCGATATTGAAAAATTGCTTAGAGAAAAATTAAGAGTTGTTCAATCTCCTAATCAGCAGAAAGAAGCTGCACATCAAGAAGGTGAGATTTCAGCTAAGGAATGCCTACCAAGCACAAGTCATAGGAAGAAAA
>NZ_JACVWV010000070.1 GCF_014534705.1 Wolbachia endosymbiont of Pentalonia nigronervosa
CAAAAGTTTTGTCAACGTTTAGCAAGTAAAGGAAAACGTCCAATGGTTATAGTTGTTGCACTAATGAGGAAACTAATGCATGTGTTTTTTGGTATTCTGAAAAATAATCAACCGTTTGATTGTAATTTGGTTAAATAACTTGTTGACATGAGAGACAGTATCTATGGATTAACCATGGCAGTAAAACTGAGAAATAGAGGGCTTTTTTCGCTTCATGCAGTATGAAATAAGTGTTGAAAAAACATGCACCAGCAGGAGAGGTGGAAAGAATAGCCACTGTGGCGGATTTAGGCTAATATCAATACTTACATGGAGATAGAATCCCCCTTTTTCAATGGTGGAGGCAAGCGGGATCGAACCGCTGACCTTCTGCGTGCAAAACAGATGCTCTACCAGCTGAGCTATGCCCCCAAGGCTTTTCTAAAGGTAAATTATTTAGACTAAAATAGCAAGAAATATTTACTCTACGATTTCACTTTCTATTCAAGTATGGTGCTTTGCATAGTAATCCGAATAGCTCATAAAAAAGAGAAAAAAGAATCGGCAGTCCTTTCATAATATTCCACAAAAGGTAAGATATAGACGGGGCTAATAGAAAGTTAGAAACAATAGCCTGACGGATTTTAGTTTTTTTAATAATTGTATGGTATTTATCTATCAGTTTTCCTTGATAGAATAGCAAATGATTTCTAAGAACCTAGAGGCAAGTTTAAATATAGCGCTATCGATAGCTTCCAATTTTAACTTCAAATATGCGCAGTTAGAACATTTATTATTAGCGTTAATTAAAGATGTAGATGTGAATTATGTTTTATCAAAATGCAATGTAAAAGCTGATGAAATTATAAATGTGGATCACATTTTAGCTAAATGTAACATCGGTTTTGATGATTATAATAAAAATATGAAAGATTTTCTACAGCATAATTCCAAACTAGCTATGCACGAAGTTAAACCTAGTGCAGAATTTCAATGTGCAATACACAGGGCAATAATACATGCTCATAGCTTGGGAAAAAAAGAGATCAATGGAGCAAATGTTCTAGTAGTAATTCTATCCGAGCAGGATTTAGAAATTGAAGATCTGTTGCAAAAACAAAACGTAAAAAATTGCAATTTAATTCACTATATATCTAACATGATATATTCTAATGATGTAATCACTAACCATAAAGTCAAACTTGATAAAAATGGTGATATTTCTCCAGCAATAAATAAGTGTGACACACTAAAAGATGAGGAAGTTTTATATAATTACTGTAAAAATTTAAATGAATATGCCAAGGAGCGCAAAATAGATTATGTAATAGGTCGTCAATACGAACTAGATCGCACTATAGAAATATTGCTAAGGCGCAGAAAAAATAATCCTTTATATATCGGAGATCCAGGTGTAGGCAAAACAACGATAGTGGAAGGTTTAGTATTAAGAATTGTTGAGGGCAATGTCCCCAACATGTTGAAATCCAGTATAATCTATGCTTTGGATCTAGGGTCACTTCTTGCAGGAACGCGATATAGAGGCGATTTTGAAGAAAGAATAAAATCTATAATCAAAGCAATTGAAGCAAAACCAGGAGCTATTCTTTTCATTGATGAGATACATACTATAATTGGAGCTGGTTCAACAAGTGGTGGATTTCTTGATGCTGGTAATCTACTTAAACCTGCATTAGCAAGAGGCACGTTGCGTTGTATCGGTGCAACTACATACAGAGAATATAGTGGCAGTTTTGAGAAAGACAAAGCATTAGCAAGAAGGTTTCAAAAAATCAACGTTAAGGAATCTTCTGTGAATGAAACAGTGAAAATATTAGAAGGTATTAAGCACTATTACGAAAGATATCACGGGGTATACTATACAAAATGTGCTATTAAATCTGCTGCTGAACTTTCACATAAATACATTACAGGGCGAATATTGCCTGACAAAGCTGTTGATGTTATCGATGAAGCAGGCGCATATTGTAAACTACTTAACAATAAACGTAAAATCATAAATAGTAAAGATATTAAACATACTATTACCAGAATTACAGATGTACCTTGCGATTCTGAATCTGATGATATACAAAAAGTAATATCTCTAAAGGATAACCTAAAAAAGGTTATTTTTGGTCAAACACAAGCAATAGAATCTCTTGTCAGTTCTATCAAAATAGCAAAGTCTGGATTAAGAAATTATACAAAACCTCTAGCAATTTATCTTTTTGCAGGACCAACAGGTGTAGGAAAAACTGAGCTTGCAAAACAATTGGCAAAAAACATGGGTATGAATTTAATACGTTTTGACATGTCTGAGTATATGGAACCTCATACAGTATCTAGAATGATAGGTTCCCCTCCTGGATATGTAGGTTACGACCAGGGCGGATTACTTACAGAAGCTGTATCCAATTGTCAATACAGCGTTGTGCTCCTTGATGAAATCGAAAAGGCTCACAGAGATATCTATAACATATTATTACAAATTATGGATTATGGGTGTGTGACAGATACTTACGGACGCAAAATTAATTTTTCTAATGTCATTTTAATTATGACAACTAATGCAGGGGCATCCGAGCGTCACAAAAGTTCTATTGGTTTTGGACATAAAAATTTTGACAATAGTGATGGGAAAAAAGCTGTAGAACAGGTTTTTAGCCCTGAGTTTCGTAATCGTCTTGATGCAGTTATTTCATTTTCTGATTTAAATGAAGATATAATTTTACACGTAGTGGATAAGCTCATCTTGGAGCTAAAAAAGCGGCTTGCACAAAAAGGTATAAGCTGTTCAGTCGAAGATGATGTAAAGTCTTATCTTGCACGCATGGGTTATAACAGAGAAATGGGAGCACGCCCAATAGAGAGAGTAATTGAAAAAGAGATAAAAAGCCATTTAGCTGAGAGAATACTAAATCGCAAATTAATAAAAGGAAGAAAATTAAGAATTTATATGAACAAGATGGAAAATAAAATTGCCTTTGATATGTAGCCATGCTAACAACTACAATTAGACCTCTTGCAAAACCGATTTATGACAAGAAACGTTTTAGGAGAAACGCAGGAGAGAAACGCAGGATGTATTTGAGGAGCGTAGCAAGTTTTGACAACAAAATTGCCGTCAGAAATAGGTTTTGCAAGAGGTCTATTCTGAATGGCTTTATTTGTAATAGTTTAGACTTAACCTGATACTTAAAAAAGTAAGTTATAAAATACAAATAAAAATACTAAAACTAATATTACTAGAACTAGCAAAACAACTAGATCAAAATTTATGATGAAAGGGGAAAGAAGCCTCCAATTCAAGTTTTATACAAATCAATAATTTCTTACTAGTTCCACTAGTGCGCTTATATTCTCAATTGGTGTATCAGGAAGCACTCCATGCCCCAAATTAAAAATAAAAGGTAAATCCCTAAAGCAATCTAGTATATGTTTGGCTTCTTTTAGTGCCTGTTCTTTATTATAAGCTAAAAGACTTGGATTAAGATTGCCTTGTATTGGAATTTTTAAGTTCATTTTAGCCCACTCTACTGAAACATCGTAATCTATACTTACTGCAGATACTCCTGTTTGTTCACAGTAATCTTTATAAAGACTTCCAGCACCCCTTGGAAAACCTATTATTGGAAAATTAGGAAATTTATCTTGTATAGCTGAAACAATTCTTTCTGTTGGGTTAATAACATACTCCCTAAATAGATCTTCGGAGAGTACTCCAGCATTACTATCAAACAATTGTACTACATCTGCACCAGCTTCTATTTGTTTTATTAAGTAAATAATTGTTGCTTCTGTAATTTTCTTAATTATGTTTCTCAGTTCTGCTGAATCAAAACTTCTTACTTTAGAAAAAGACTTACTGCTTCCACCTTCTATGATATAGGAAGCCACGGTCCATGCTCCTCCAGCAAACCCTATAAGAGACTTTTCCTTCGGTAGCTGAGTTTTAACCCTTTTTAGGGAAGCTAAGATCGGTAGAAGTTTTTTTTCGATATCCAGTAGATCTTTAAGCTCTACTGAACTCCGTATAGGTACAATTCTTGGACCTACACCCCTTATAAAGTTTACATCACAACCTAAAACATCAGCTATTATCAAAATATCCGAAAAAATTATTGCTGCATCAAAGTCGAATCTTTTTATTGGTTGCAGTGTTAGCTCTGTTATTAATTCTGTATTGTAACACATCTCTATGAAATTAGAGATGCCTTCCACAGCTTTACGATACTCAGGCAAAGATCTTCCTGCCTGACGCATTAGCCAGATTGGAACTTTTTTTCCAGAATTACCTTTTGTGATAATATCCGTTATTAACGTTTTTTTATTCTCCAACTTATTAAAATTGTTTTATTATATAATAAAGTATAGTAATAATAATAGTCATATCAACAACTTGTTATTAACTAAAATTTAGTAAAAAATTGCGTTATTTAATTTGTGGATAAATATGTTAATAACCTTCGTATATTATTGATTTTCTTGCATAATTTATGTGTATAAATAAATTGTTTGTTGTGTTAGCAATTTTTCCTATGGAAAATGTAATGCTGTTATATAATCATGTATATGTGTGTAAAAAAGTTGTTGAATAATTGTTAGTATTTTATATCAATAAATAACTCACAGGTTAATTTAGTGTTATTCACATGCTTGTTAAATATTTAGTAACAAGTTTCTTGGTAGATTAAAATTAAAAGTATTTTTTTATTATAGGAAATATATTGAGCAAAAAAAGAAGACATCTAGCATTTATAGAAAAATTAACATATAAAATTTTTCTGTTTTTTTTTAAGAAAATTTCTGTGTTAAAGAAATCTGCAACTGAAGCCTTGATGAAGGATCTACCGGACCTTAATATGTTTAATAGTCTGCTGAAGTTTCATGATTGTGTTATTATTGACATAATGACTCCGCGTATGAAAATATGTGCAGTAGATATTGACTCAAGTAAACAAACAATAATAGAGAAAGTGAAAAATACTAACCACACCAAAATACCAGTTTATAAAAACAATGTTGACTACATAGTAGGCTTTTTTTATGTAAAAGATATTATTTTTAATGTGGATAAAGACTTTAATTTAAAGCACATAATGCAAAGTGTTATATTTGTTCCGCCGTCGATGAAAACGACTAACCTTTTTACTAAAATGAAGTCTTCTAAATCATACTTAGCTATTGTATTAGATGAATATGATGGCACTGATGGTTTAATTTCAATGACTGATCTTATAGAGGAAATGATCCCAAATTTTGATAATGAAGAGCTAAATTCAGAATATACTATTTTAAAATTACCTAATAATAAGTTCGAAGTATCAGCAATAATTCTAATAAAAGATATAGGTAGTGTCGACATTTATTTTAACCAAAGATATATAGAAGCAATATGGACAAAAGATAAGAAAGAAATAGCTAATTTATCATAACGAGTAGCAACCCTACGAAAATTCTTGAGTTTATTGAACATTCTTTCGATGAGATTTCTCTCTTTATAAAGCTCTTTATCGTATTCTCTTGGTGTTTTTCTATTGGAACGTGG
>NZ_JACVWV010000071.1 GCF_014534705.1 Wolbachia endosymbiont of Pentalonia nigronervosa
GTAACGGTACTTTCCACTGTAATAGAGCCTTTTTCTACTAGCTTTATCATACCAGTATTACTATCAACTGTATAGTCTATACTTGGCTTGTAGACCGTTGAACCTTTAAAAACTTTTACATCTTTAATTGGACAGTGATCAAGTTTGATTTCACCCTTAACAAAAACTTTTTCGACTTTATGGTTACTTTCCCAACTTGAATCACCACTACCCCAAGCAAGATGAAGTGACTGCTCTTTTATACTTGCCGCTATTGCTGCTCTACCTGATTGTGTGAGAATTGACATACTCTGTTTGCTTCCCTGTTATATATATATTCACCAAAATTACAAAAACTGTTCACTTTATTTTGAAATCCTTTACAAAAACTTACTTTTTTCGAAAAAGACATATTTTAGTTGACTAACATCAGATATATTGTAAATATGATGCATTCATGCTTTTGGATATAAGATGGACTTTTACCCTAGTCAGGAATTTTGGGAAAGCGACTTAGAAGTGCCAGCACGTAACTTATTTAATAACTTTAAAAATTTTAACGTACGTCAAGACTGGCTTAACTCCCTTTCTAATAAGCAGGTAAATGTAATTTTTGATCATTATTTTAAAGATGGACAAAGTGGGCAGTTATTTAAAGATTGTGCACTCTGGAAACGTGATAGTAACTCAGAGCGTCAGGCTCTTATTAATGTTTCTGATTCTTTGTTTAGCTATTACTTAGTTAGCTGTTTTAGTTTTGCAAAGTTAGATTCTGCTATTGTTGAAGTAGCAAAGCTTACATTGGGTGAAAGTCTTACAGAATCATTTTCATTAGTTAATAACAAATATGATAAAAAATCTATTTTATTCACTCTTTTTACAATTGATCCTAACTTATTGAAAGACGTTTTTCACTTTAATAAAATACAAAAAAGAAGTTTCTCATCATTTGCACTGAAAAATCCTACAAGGCAAAAATCTACTTCATTTAAAGACTTCTTATCAAAAGAGGTACTACAGAAAGTACTAAAGCAGCATGATCTCTCTGAAAACGATGATTTGGAAAGCCAATTCCAGGGTTTCTTTTATCGTCATAATCGCATTTATGTATTCATACGACGTGCTAGCAGTGCAGATCTATTACTTTACTCAAATCGGGTAGTTCATGGTTATAAGCCTGATTGGGTTATTTTTGACTTTGCACCTAATGCTAACCAAGTAAACTTGTGCACTAAAAATATTGGCCACGGATTGAAAATAGCAAGTAAAATTGTAAGTCTATATTTCGAACATGAATGTTGCTTAGTAGATGTGCACAATCAAAATGCGGTTGCACTAGTACAAATGTTTCTTATATCATGCATGCGAAAACTAATACCAGGTGTGAATATGTATGAGTTAAGATTTACTTTGCTTGAATCTGAGCACAGTAATTATCTTACTTTAACTACTAAAAACATTGAAGAACTGCTACACAAGATAGAACCGGTTGTTGGTAATGTGTTAGATGATGTTTCTCTTGTGCAGCATATCAAATTAACTTTTCGCGAGAAGAAAGTTACTCTATCTTTTCAATCAAACGTACAAAACCACAACTATATAGCTATTAACTATTCAGAACATGTACTAAATAAAGCAGAACGTGAAGATTTCAAGTCGTTAGTTAAAGACAGTTATGGACTTACCATCTTGTCAAAAACAAAATCCTGCTACCTATAGGGAAATAGTTACTAAGCTATTGAAGTGGGATAAGTCTTACGATGCACCCAATAAAGATTATTTAGAAGTTGCACAATATTTATTAAGTTGTGGTTTTGTAAACTTAAGGGAATATTATTTTATAATTTGTGCTAATGATTCAGATAAATCTGATCTTCCATATGTAGTAAATCCCTATTGCAACAATAGACTAGAAATCGCAAGCGATTATGATGAAGACTACGATAACCCAATAATGTGTGATCTCTGTGAACGTGACATTTTTCCTGATACTTACAAAAAAAAGCGTTACTATTCTTTAGCAGTAACTATTAATCATTTAAAGGTCATGGAATGGTTTGAAGAACAATTAGCAAGTTTAAACGTTACTTGGAGTAAAGTAAAAATAGGAGTTTACTATATCCTTGTTGAAAAAAACTTCGTAAATTTGATCGTTCCAGAATGCTGTTCTGATAAATCATATTTTGCTGTAGATAAGTTAAGAACCAATCCTACTGCTTTAATAACTTTTAACAAAGAAAGTCTCAATCCACCACTAGATCTATACATTGTTCCTATAGCAGATCTAATGTGCAAATGCAAAACTTTAAATGAAGTACTGCATGAAACAATTGAAAAAGGAGTGCCAGAGTTATTACCTAATGTTTCCTTTCAGGCATTAAATTGCTATTCTTATATTCCACTGCGAAAAACAACTCTTCCAGAAAAAAAGATACTGCGATTAAAAATTATAGATAATATTATTTATGTCAATGACGTTGAAGTTATAAGCAAACAGGCAACTGCAAGCATCCGCATCTTTAGAGTGTTACTTAAGCAATTTTTACGTGATTTTGAAGCAGCTGAAGAATATAAATTCCTTAGTGTAATCCAGATAGCAGACAGTTTAGGTATTGAAGATCCAGAACAGCAAGTGCGTAGACCTCTCAATAGAATGCAACAAGCAATAGCAGAAAAGTTAGCTAGCACGTTGGGAGTAAATATTGAACGTGATGATGTGATACAGGCATGTAACTGGTCAGGCTATCGACTTAACCCATCTACAATTAACCTAAGTGCTAACTAACTCTATTTCTTTAAGCGGCCTCCATTACTTTAATGCGCCTGTTATTTCCTGGTGCTTCTTTTTCATGGAATGTTATATAACCTTCAGTAGCTAAAGCATTAATATGTTTACGAATAGAATGATGACCCTTAAGACCAAATCTGTCTTCAAAAAAATGGCAAAATTGGGAAAAAGCGTCCCTTTCTCATTAATCAGTTGTAATTTAGAATGGAACCCAGTCAGATTTAACGTCGTGATTTTGTTCAGGAGTAACAACCGTAGCAATTTTATTCCTATCTCCGTACTTACTATCGGTCTCAATGCCAACTTTTGCAGTAAACTCTAAACCATTTAAATCAGCAATAGAGTTAAGTTTTCTCGCAAGCATTGCTTTTTCTGAAGTGTCATGTGGATGAATATTGCGAGCTGACTCCAAAATACTGCGAATCATAGAGCGACCCATTTCTCCCCATGCATCTTCTCCTTCAACGTTTGCTTTGCCACTTTTAATACCAATCATCTGAAAAATCTTCTGTTTTGCATATGGACCTTCAATGACGGTAAATTCAGCGTTTAAATAGATGCTGTCAGTGGTATAGCTTTTAGTGAACCAACATTCATAACCTCCAGGCTTTATTGCCATTTTTACCTTGACTATTGTACCTTTAGGTATTAAACTACTCTGTAGTTTTGCAGTGTTAAAATCAGTTAAAGAATTTTGTAGCATATAGTTCTCCATTTAAAATTAATTATTCCATTGATCAACAAGTTGCCAACGCCCACTAATCTTGTCGGCTAACTTATTTGGTACTCGTTCACCATTACGTAGTTCAAAGGCTATCTGACGCACTGTACTGTCCTCATCATGAGCAAACATTACCATGCCAGTACTATAAAATCCCCGCAAAGATCCAGCACCACTAAGGCCTTGAAACGGATCTTCTTCGAGCATTTTCTTGGATAATTTTTTCGTATGATGAGTTAAAATAATGCCAGCATCGGGATTTATAGCGTTACGGAGTTTCTCAAGTGTTTTTTGTAAAAAGAACAGCATAGCACTATTGTCATTTTCATTACCATATTCACTACTGAAAATGTTTCGCAATGGGTCTATGGCTAAAATGTCAGGTTTAAAACACTTTTCATCTAAAGAACTCTTTATTTCACTTATTTCTTCACCATTAAATGATAGTTGTACTTTTGGCGTGATAATTAAGTTATTTGCAGCTATATCCAAAAGTTCTTTACTAAGTTGAAGTTGTTGCAACCGTTCTTTCATATATTCATACTCAATTTCAGTTTGCATATAAAAAATCTTTAGAGGCCTACTTGGAGTCATACCGAGAAATGGAACTCCAGCAGCCATATGAACAAGCCAAGAAATTAAAAAATCACTTTTTCCTATTTTAGGAGGACCACCCAGTACCAATAAACCTCTTTGGGTTAGAACTCTTGGTGAAATAATATCATCCGGTATAGGTGACTGATCTTCCAAGTATTCTTTGACACTGAAGAAGGGAATTTTTTGCGTAATAGATAATAGAGAGTTTTTAGTCATAAATAGTCCTCCAAAAAATTAATTGTGTGCAGTAAATTGAGCTGCAAGAGCCTTAGTTTTAATTTTCGTAAGTAATTTTCCCAGATGTGGCTCTTCAACCATATCAAGGCAACCACTACGGTCTTTAGCAGGATATCCCCAAGAATTGATAGTTTGACAGACAAAAGAACGCTTCTCCGTACCATCCTCTTGTTTAATACCAACCATACTAATTACTTCATCAACAATCCCAGGAATTTCACTAGCGGTTTTAGCTCCTTCACATTGAGGTAACCATGTTGGACGGTTGAAATCATCTAAATATTGACCAAGAGTGCCAACTGTAATGATATCCTTGTTTTGAATATGCTGAAACTGATTGAGCCAGGCCATCATCTCTTGAGCAAGTAATCCGTAGGCAGCTCTCATGTCTTGTTTTCCAGATCTCTCAGAAAAAGCTTCAGGTTGCATTTTTGCCCATAAGAGACACAGACGAGATGCAACTGTTATGCTATCAATGAAAATACATCGATATTTAGAAAACTCTGAAGAGAGCCCATTGTATTTACTTGATACGTGCTCATAGTGTCTTTGACTATATGCTGAATCAGATTTTAGTGCAGGATTTGGACCACCAATTAGGCAGGCTATATCCC
>NZ_JACVWV010000072.1 GCF_014534705.1 Wolbachia endosymbiont of Pentalonia nigronervosa
AATGCTACAGTTAAGAAATACTACTATAAATCACATCAACAACTTAAAGAGCATCTTTATAGCTTCGTTATGGCCTACAATTACGCTAAAAGACTAAAAACTCTTAAGGGTCTCACACCTTATGAGTTCATATGTGATCAGTGGACAAAATTTCCTGATTTATTTATACTTCCATCACTCTTTGGGACCATACACCTAGTTTATTTGAATTGATATATATTAGAGATCTTTCCAGATCTGTGCTACAATACCTACATAAAATAATATACCTAATTTACTTTTTTTTACCGTTTATTTGGTATCTATTTTTAATGTAATGTAATGCGAGGTTAGGGATGTCTGAATCTTATTCTACTTTCGGATTAAGATGCTCTTCCCATGGTATTACCTATCAAAGATTATGGTTCCTTCTATTTCTTAAACGTGCGGTGGATAGTGGATATCCTTTCCACTTAGGTATGGAAATAAAGTCAGCTGCAGGTTTTGATGATATTGTTTTTCGATGCGAACAAAATGGAAAAACAATACATAGATTCATACAAATTAAACACAAGCGAAATAGTTATGAAAAGATCAGCATAGGTGACTTATTAACACAGAAAAAGAAGAGTGAGTTTGGCTTAATAAAATATTTTATTGCTTATTTAAAAATCGAGGGTAATAGAAAATTTCCAAGTAAAGATCCAAGGTATTTTATTATTGCTACAAATATTGATTTTGATTTCGAAAGTTTAGCACAACATCGAGTGAGAAAGCTGAGAGCGATGTTAAGAGGAAAAAATAGAGGAAAGGAAGTTTCAGTTAAAAGAATAAACACAAAAAAAAATGAATTTCTGAACATACGCGGTAGAGCGAGATATAAATTTGATAGTAGTACTATCCTATACCTGCAGGAGAATATGGATTTTATAAGTGCTAAGGTGGGTAGAAAGATAGGTGATAAAGAAATAGAAGGATTCCTAAAGAGGCTAGTGTTTACAGTTAATTTGCCTAATTACGCTGAACTTAGTGAGATCATAACAGATGAGTTGAGTAAGGGGCTAAATAACGTTGATAAAAAGAACTTCTTTAGTCGTTGTATAGTAGTGATCACGAATTTGATGGATGAAGAAGAAGTAAGGGTTTTATCACGTGAGGAAGGGAAAGCTCTTCTCGAGAGAATAGAAAGAGAAATTCAAGAAAAACCTGTTGAGTTTAACATGCTAAAACTAGTAGCTAGTTTTACTGGAAGAAAAGGTGAGTTAGAAGAAATACACGGTGAATTACAAAAGAGTGTAAATGAACAAGCAGAAGTATCACAAATAGTTGTTATTGGTGGAATCAAAGGTGTAGGTAAAACCGAGTGTGCAAGAAAGTATGTTTATGACCGCAAAGAATATTACGATAATAATATTATATGGATAAATGCTTGTGACTCTAAAACTATGGAAAACTCTTTCCGGGAGTTGGCTCAAAACAGGTTGGGAATTTCTATTGAAGACAAGCATGGAAAGGGAAAGGCAATAGTGGTAATTGTTAAAGAAGTATATGCTTTCTTTGTAAAGAGAAGATGTATATTTATTTTTGATAGTGCTCAAAGATATGAGGACATTAGTAAATTTTTGCCATCTTTTTCACATTCACAGTACCCTTATGGAAAGAAACCTTATATTTTAATTACTTCCTGTAATCAAAAATGGGAGGCCAGTAAATCAGCGAAAAAGATAGAAGTTATACGGTTAAGTGAACTTGAAAGAACGGAAGCTTTAGAGCTTGTGAGAAAAGCCTTGAATATACAAGATGATGAACAAGATGAGGAAATAGACAAGCTTACAAGAGAACTACAACATTTTCCATTAGCTTTGGGGCAAGCGGTTGCATATATTTGCAATAAGGACAGGGAGCTAAAATTAAGAAGCAATGAAAGCTTCACAATAAGTAATTACCTAGAGAAATGTAATCAACAAGCAGAGAAGGAGGAATTATTTAAGGAAGTAGAAGAATTGCTTAAAGAATTGTCATGTGATAGTGAGGAGAAGAAAGACAAAGAAAATACAGTTCTCTATACCAAAGCAGTTTTAACAACATTGAGCATTGCTATTGAAGATATAATACAAGAGGAATGTGGTTCTGAGGCATTAAACATCTTGGAAATAATGGCCTATCTTGCCTCTAACGATATTTATATAAAAGGGATTTTTATAAAATTAATCGCAGACAATGAAAGAAAGCTATGGAAGGCTGTTGGGCTACTTAACAGGTATCGCATAATCAATTCAGAAGCAGGAATAGCGAATATTCACGAACTAGTGCAGATGCTCACTAGATTAAAGTTAGAAAAGGCAGGCCGAGAAGAAGAAACTCTCAGAAGAGCCATGGGACTAATAAATAGCAGTGATGTCACACAAGATAATACAATTCATGTTGCATCTGTGTGGGGATATGCAAGCAAATATGGTAAGTTAATTGATGATTTTTATTTTAATTCAACTTACATATACGGGGAACCCTTTTTTGTAAAGAAAAGCATTCCTTTACATTTGCTTGCTGAAAACGGTTATTGTGAGGCAATTCAAAGGATACTAACACATATAGAAGAACATTACCAAGGTAAATTGGCAGAAGCTGTTAATGTTGAGAATAATCATGGTCAAACACCGTTGCATATTGCTGCTGAAAATGGAGAATTGGATGTAGTAGAATATTTAGTGGGTAAAGGTGCTAATATTCACTCTGAGAAAAGTGGCTGGACTCCTTTACATACAGCTGCTTATAGTGGAAAATTAGACGTCGTTAAGTATCTTATTAATGAAGGCGCTGGAGTTAACACTAGAAATAAATATGGTGGTACTGCACTACATAGAGCTGCTTATAGAGGGAATTTGGATATTGTGGAATATCTAGTGAACAAAGGTGCTGATATTAATGCTGATGCTATGGAGCCATTTCTTAATGGCACTCCTTTACATTTTGCTGTGTATGGTGAAAACTCGAATGTAGTCGAGTACTTGGTTAATAGTGGTGCAAATATTAATGCTAAGGACAAAGATGGTAGAGCTATTCTACATATTGCTACCGAAAATGGAGAGTTGGAGATAATTAAGTGCCTTATTAGTAAGAATGCTGATATTGATATCAAGAGTAAGTATGATGATACACCATTGCATGTTGCTGCTTATAATGGAAAATTAGATGCAGTTAAATATCTTGTCAGTAGAGGTGCTGATATTAACGCTAAAAACAAGTGTGATAGTACACCGTTACACTCTGCTGCTGAGAGTGGTAACATAGATATAGTAGAATACCTCGTTAAAAAAGGTGCTGATGTTAAAGCTAAAAACAAAGGAGCATTTTTCAGTGGTACTCCTCTACATATGGCTGCTCTACGTGGAAGCTTGAAAATGGTAGAGTACCTAGTCAGTGAAGGTGCTGATGTTGATGCTAAGAACAAATATAATGAAACTCCGTTACACTATGCCGCTAGAAGTGGAAATTTAAAAGTAGTAGAGTATTTTTTTGCAAAAGGTACTTGTTTCAATATTAAGACTAAAATTGGTAATACTTTATTACACTTTGCTGTTAGAAGTGAAAGATTAGAAGTAGTAGGATATTTTGTAGAAAAAGGTATTGATATTAATGTTAAAAACAAATGCAATGAAACTCCATTACATTATGCTGCTAGAAATGGAAATTTAGATATAGCAGAATACCTCATTGAAAAAGGTATTGATATTAATGCTAAGAATAAAAATGGCAATACTTCTTTACACTTTGCTGTTATAAGATGGAGGATTGACGTAGCTAAATTACTACTAAAACACAACGCAGATGTTAATGCTAAAAACAATGAGGGAATGACCGCGTTACACTATGCCACCAATGGTAATCATCCGGAGCTTGTAGAATTGCTTTTGGCTCATAATGCAAACCCTGTTCTTGAGCCTACCAAAAGTACTTAGGTGTACAGTCCATAAGAGCTTTAAGTCTTTTCGCGCAATTGTAGGCCATAACAAAGTTGTAGAGATGCTCTTTGAGTTGTTGATGTGACTTGTAGTAATACTTCTTCACTGTGGCATCTTTAAGAGTTCTGTTCATACGCTCAACCTGGCCATTTGTCCAATGATGGCTGACTTTTGTCAGACGATATTCTATATTGTTCTCTTCACAAACTCGATCAAATATGTGCTTAAAAGCATGCTTATGGCGCTTCTGATTGGTAAATTGTATGCCATTATCAGTAAGGATAGTATGAGTGCGCCAAGGGAAGCGTTTAGAGTACAGTTGGTGAAAATCCAACCTAGGCAAAGTCTAGCCAACAGCCTAGAACAGACCATTATACGTGCGCCAAGGAAAGCGTTTAGAAAACAGTTGGTGAAAATCCAACCTAGGCAAAGTCTAGCCAACAGCCTAGAACAAACCATTATACTGCGTAAGGTAACAAGCGTAGTAAAGCTAATGGAATGGACAATACAGGGTGCAACGAAAGTGAAGGTATTGAGTCCCGAAATACCTGACATCATAGAGGTCGACATTTTTCATATGATGGAAGACAGCATGAAGGGTAACGACAAGGCAAGTTATCACTACTCTATCGGGATCCGAGGCCGTATCATGTATTGAAATGGACTCTAAATGAACTTGGGAGCAGTTGTGTTAAAAGTTTTTATCAGGGTTTACCTAAAATCTTAAATTAAATCATGGTTATCTAAGAAGATGTCTTGAAAAGAAATGAAAAGATAAATATACTAAAGCAAATGTAGAATTAAGAGGTAAAAAAATGTATCCAAGTGACATAAGTGACAAAGAATGGGAAATACTAGAGCCATACGTTGCACAAGGGGCAATAGGAAGGCCAAGAAAACACGATATTAGAGCGATTATTAATGCAATAAGATATATAA
>NZ_JACVWV010000073.1 GCF_014534705.1 Wolbachia endosymbiont of Pentalonia nigronervosa
CTTACCATCAGATAAAGAAGATTGTATGTAATCGCGTAAGTATCTCATAGACAAAGTGTAGCACATTTTGCAACATAATGCAAATGAAATATGCAATCGGTAGCGTAGGTGAGAGATAGGTGAGAGCATATAGTACAAGAGCTTCTACAGGCAAAAAAGTTAGTAAAAAAATGTCTGTAGTTGAGATGGTAGAAGAACTTAGGTTTGTGGATTCTTTTTTAAGTAAAATTTCGATATGAATAATGGTTTCAATTCAAAGAACGCACATAATAACCCTTTAAACTCCAACAAAGGGCATTAGCAGGTTTAAAATCATCTTTGTTAGTTGTAAAAAAAAGTTTGCACAATAACCACCAGTACTTTCCAAAATGGAAACAACTCAAATAAAGAATTTAGCATGTGTCTGAACGAATTTTTCACATGGGGGACATCACAAGAAAAAATGCAAGAATATCAATAGGTTAAATTTTTCATTTGGGGGAACGAATTTTTCCCGTGCCCTGCAAGACCTGATCAATAGGCTGCATCCTTAAACCATATAACTGTTTATGGAGCTTCTATGAAGTCTAAAAATAAATACCCTAAGATTAATTATATATTAGTTAAGAAGGTAAGAGATTATGCTAAATATATGAAGTCTTTTAGATGTTTTGCTCATGACACTCTTGAAGATATAGAACAAGAACTTTTTTGTGAGATTTGGCCTTGTCTCAAGCAACACGAAAAAAGTAAAAGTAGTTTTTCCCACTTTGCAAACAAGGTAATCAAAAGTCGTGTTATTAATCTTATAAACAGAAAACAACGGATGAAATATGGTGGAGATATTGCCTTTCTTGACAATGAAACCTTGGATAGTTTGATTGATAGAAATTATGACTTTGAAAGCAAAGTTGCAGTATGTTCAGATGTTGAAAATCTTATTAAACAGTTACCACCACATTGGCAAGATCTTTGTGAAAAACTTAAAATTTATAATGTAGCTGAAGTTTCTGAAATTACTGGTTTATCAAGAACAACTATCTACAAGATTCTCAAACAAATAGGGAAAAAATTTCCGCACTTAAAGACCTATCTTTCATAAAAAATACGAAGGAGGGTTAACACTTACATGCTGAATGTTGAACTATATATATTAGGAGGGTATGAAATTATGACCTTAAAAATAATCAATAGTGAAGAAAGAGTAAAATTAGTAACAGGTGTGAAAATAGTAATCTTTGGACCTTATGGTATTGGTAAAACAAGCCTATTAAAGACTATAAGTGAACCAACACTTTGTCTTGACTTTGAAGCAGGTTTACTTGCTGTGCAAGATTGGCAGGGAGATTCAATTAGCATTCGCACCTGGAATCAAGCTCGGGATATTGCCTGTCTCATAGGTGGTCCAAATCCTGCACTAAAATCTGATTCAGCATATAGTCAAAGACACTATGAGCACGTATCAAGTAAATACAATGGGCTCTCTTCAGAGTTTTCTAAATATCGATGTATTTTCATTGATAGCATAACAGTTGCATCTCGTCTGTGTCTCTTATGGGCAAAAATGCAACCTGAAGCTTTTTCTGAGAGATCTGGAAAACAAGATATGAGGGCTGCATATGGATTACTTGCTCAAGAGATGATGGCCTGGCTCAATCAGTTTCAGCATATTCAAAACAAGGATATCATTACAGTTGGCACTCTTGGTCAATATTTAGATGATTTCAACCGTCCAACATGGTTACCTCAATGTGAAGGAGCTAAAACCGCTAGTGAAATTCCTGGTATAGTTGATGAAGTAATTAGCATGGTTGGAATCAAGAAAGATGATGGTACGGAGAAGCGTTCTTTTGTCTGTCATACTATCAATTCTTGGGGATATCCTGCTAAAGACCGTAGTGGTTGCCTTGATATGGTTGAAGAGCCACATCTGGGAAAATTACTTACGAAAATAAAAACTAAGGCCTTTGCCACTCAGCTTGTTACACACAATTAATTTTTTGGAGGACTATTTATGGCTAAAAACTCTCTATTATCTATTACGCAAAAAATTCCCTTTTTCAGTGTCAAAGAATACTTAGAAGATCAGTCACCTATACCCGATGACATTATTTCACCGAGAATTCTAACCCAAAGAGGTTTGTTAGTACTTGGCGGTCCTCCTAAAATAGGAAAGAGTGATTTTTTGATTTCTTGGCTTGTTCACATGGCTGCTGGAGTTCCTTTTCTTGGTATGGAGCCAAGTAGACCTTTGAAAATCTTCTACATGCAAACTGAAATTGAATATGAATACATGAAGGAACGTCTACAGCAACTTCAGCTCAATAAAGAACTTTTGGATGTAGCTGCTAACAACTTAATTATCACTCCAAAAGTACAACTATCATTTAATGGTGAAGAAATAAGTGAAATAAAAAACTCTTTAAATGAAAAGGGCTTTAAACCTGATGTTTTGGCTATTGATCCTCTTCGTAACATCTTTTGCAGCGAATATGGCAATGAAAATGATAATAGCGCTATGTTATTCTTCTTGCAAAAAACTCTTGAAAAGTTACGTAATGCTACTAATCCAGATGCGGGTATAATACTCACCCATCACACGAAAAAATTATCCAAGAAAATGCTTGAGGAAGACCCATTTCAAGGTCTTAGTGGTGCTGGATCTTTGCGGGGATTTTATAGTACTGGCATGGTAATGTACGCCCATGATGAGGAGAGTACCGTACGTCAGATAGTATTTGAGCTTCGTAATGGTGAACGCGTGCCAAATAAGCTTGTTGATAAGATAAATGGCCACTGGAGACTTGTTGATCAATGGAATAATTAATTTTAAATGGAGAACTATATGCTACAAAATTCTTTAACTGATTTTAACACCGTAAAACTACAAAGTAGTTTAATACCTAAAGGTACAATAGTCAAGGTAAAAATGGCAATTAAACCTGGAGGTTATGAATGTTGGTTCACTAGAAGTCTTTCTACTGGCAGTATCTATTTAAATGCTGAATTTACTGTCATTGAAGGGCCATATGCAAAACAGAAGATTTTTCAGATTATAGGTATTAAAAGTGGCAAAGCAGAAGGTACAGAAGATACTTGGGGAGAGTCTGGTCGTTCTATGATTCGCAGTATTTTGGAGTCAGCCCGAAATATTCATCCACATGATACTTCAGAGAAAGCAACTTTTGCTAGAAAAATTAACTCTATAGCTGATTTAAATGGTTTGGAGTTTACTGCAAAAGTAGGCATTGAGGTTGATAGTAGATATGGAAACAGGAATAGAATTGCTACGGTTGTTACTCCTACTGAACCTCAGAAGGATGACTGGGTAGCTAAACTTTAACTCTAAACGTATTTTTTAAGCAATTTTATTGGAGGTTTTATGGAATTTTGTATTACTGGAGAAATGGAATTTTTGTTACTTCATAATATTAAGGCATGTTTATTTTATTTACTTCCCAATGGTAAATTTTACAAGAAAAAATTTTATATTGGAAATGTTAATGGTGATCAGATTGTAGTTGAAGTAGCAGGTGGTAAAACTGGAAGCTGGTATAGCTTAAACACAAAAACTAGCGGTAATATTGTTACACTTTGGACTCTAGTTGCTGATAAAAACAAACTTACTGAGGTGATAAATGAATGGCTTAACAAGAGAATAATCGCAAGATATAGTTATTTTGACGAGAACAACCAAGTGATAGCATATGTATACCTATATAGAAATAATTACAGACATGCTTGGTATCCGAAAACTTCTGGTAAAGGCTTAAAATCACTATATAACATACCTGGTATTATTAGGTCCAATGAGATAGTGATAGTAAAAGGAGAGAAAAGAGCTGAAGTCTTAATAGAGCAAGGAATCACTGCAACAACTGTAATGCTTGGTATATACGAATCTATTAGTGAAACAGATTGGTCTATATTAATAGGTAAGCAAGTAATAATTTGGCCGGATAAGGATGAAAAATATGTTGAAAAAATTTCTGCTGAACTGGCTGATTTAGGAATATTGCATAGTATACCTAAAGGGTATGAAGAAGAGATAGATATAAAACGACTATTTGCATCAAACCAGAAGAATATACAGGCATTTCCAGCTAGACAATATTTAAAAGATAAATCTCCATTACCAAAAGACATAATTGCACCAAGGATTTTAACACCTGGAGGAATGTTATTGCTGGGAGGAGCGCCAAAGGTTGGAAAAACTGACCTCCTACTTTCTTGGTTAGCATATATGTCTGCAGGATTACCATTTTTAGGCATGGTTCCAGCTAAGCCATTAAAAATATTCTATCTTCAAACTGATATTGAGTACCACTACATTAAGGAGCGATTGCAACAACTGAATTTTGACGAAAAATCTCTAGAATTAGTATCAGAAAATTTAATTATTACTCCAAAGACAAAGCTACTTTTAGATTCTGAGGGAGTAGGAAAAATTGTTAATATTATGGAAGAAACATTAAACGTAAAAGAAGTAGATATCATTGCTATAGATACGCTGCGCAGTATTTTTGACTTTAATAAATATAAAGAAGAGAATAGCAATAGTGCCATGTTTTGTTTTTTAAAAAATAGAGTTGAAAAGTTACGAGCGATGACAAACCCTAGATGTGGTATTATCTTAACGCATAACACTAAAAAGGTATCAAAGAAATTATTGTCAGAAGAGCCATTTCAAAGTTTCAGCGGTGCATCTGCCTTAAGAAGTTTATATACTTCAGGTATAATGATGATGAAAAATAATGAACAGCACAAATTGATATTTGAACTAAGGAATGGCGAATCTATTCCAGCTATGCAGATTAGCAAGGTAAATAGCCAGTGGCGCAGCGTTGGTGTTACTTCTTAAGACTGAGAGTAAAAGGGTTGAGTCTGTAGCCGTAT
>NZ_JACVWV010000074.1 GCF_014534705.1 Wolbachia endosymbiont of Pentalonia nigronervosa
TTCTCTTTAGAAGGTCATACAGAAGCAAAGTTACATACGGGGATACCTCCAAAATATAATTTCACGTTTATTTCATAGTTTTGCTAGGACAAGATTTTATATTTTCTATAAATTTTTACGTAATTTTTTAATAAAATTGACAGTCAATGAGAAATATATTCATGATTCATTTTCTCTTTAGCTTTAGTTATACCAAATTTCATTATCAGATTCTGCTTGTGATTGCAAATTTTAGCTTATTTTCTTTTTCAACAGAGGATTGTAATATATTCTTATAAGAGGTTATAGTTTAACATGAATTGCAGTAACGCTATTAACATAATTATAGGTAAAAAAATAAGGCTCTGGAGGCGGGCACGTGGATTAACAACAATGCAACTTGGAGAAAAGTTAGGCATTTCATCTAGCCAAATAATGAAGTATGAGAGAGTGGAAGCTAAAATTTCAGCAAGTCGATTGTATGAGCTAGCAAAAGTTCTTTCAGTTAATGTATCGGATTTTTTTATTGATATGTCTTCCGATTTGCATGAAGATAATGAAAGTGATACGGAAGGTAGAGAAATAGTAGAGCTCATATCAGATTACAGAAAAATCAAAAAAGAGCTACAGGGGTCAGCTCGTTTGCTCGTAAAGTCTTTTCCAAAGGATTAACAGCTCTATTTATAAATTGTACACACTCTCTTCCTTAAATTTTTGTGGTCAGTTTTGGCTAACGCATCTTTCATAATACCTCTCATACTTTACGTCAATAAACTTAAGTTATAAATAAAAGATTATTCTTTTTGTGACTGGTCAAATCCTACTAAGAGTGCTTAAAGAATATATAATAAATGACTACTACCTGAGTCTAAAATGGCGTTCTATGGTGATATAAGAAGGTCCTTTCTAAATTCAATTGCTAATACAACATGCTTAATACTTTAGGTGAAGTTAATTGTTCAAGGGAATTACAGCAAAAAGAAACCTTGTGTTTTAAATATTGAAAAAATTTTTAATATATGATATAATGTAAATTAGTTTAGGGTAAAAATAGCTATGAGTATTGCAGTAAGCCTTAATGAGGAGCTAGTTAAAGCAGCTCAATCTCACTCTACATTACAGAGTCGTTCTGTACAACAGCAAATTGAATATTGGGCTAAGATCGGTAAAATCGTTGAAGAAAATCCTGAGTTAAGTTATAGCGTGGTCAAGGAGTTTTTATTAGGTCTTGAAGATGTTAAGGCAGGAAATGTTGAGGAATATAAGCCTTTATCGCTGTGAAAATTCTTGTAACTAATACTTTTAAGCGGTCAATGAAAAAATTACATAGTAGTCAACAACTCAAGCTTGATGAAGCAATAAGGCAAATTCAAAATAATCCATATATTGGTGGACCTAAATTAGGAGATCTTCTGGGTGTTCATGTATATAAGTTTTTTATTTTTAATCAACTCATTTTATTAGCCTATCTTTATAATGAACAAGATAATGAGCTAACCCTTCTTGCATTTGCTCCGCATGAAAATTTTTACAGAGACCTGAAAAAGCAAATTAAAGGTAGAGAGTACATTTTTTGAACAGATATGTCTAGTTTTGCGGTGCTTTGAGCTTCTAGAGTTTAGTATTCCTACTTCTTTAAATTAGATACAATATTACCACTATAAAGAGAATTTTCACCAATAATACCTCAAAATGGTTGAAATCTCTTGAAACACAATTGCTTCACTAACCTTTTCCTTTCCTGTACTAAATCAATTGGCTTAATGTACTTTTCTTCGATTTCACACATTTCCTTTTCCCGTTCTTCAATGCTGGATTGTATTATTTCAGTAATATATTTGCTTTTACCACTTGCAACCTCTGATTTTAGTCTTCTTATTTTGTATTTCAACTCATCAAATCTTGCATGTTTTTTCAAAAGCTCAATCATATTGTTTACTTCAGAAAACAGCTCTCCTTCCTTTATCCTGACTACAATTATAGAAAGCAGAAACTTATCTATTTCGTAGTTAACCTCTAGCCGATTTGCAAATAACTCAATAAGATCTTTACTGGATTCGAAATCATATAAAAAGTTGTAAAACCCTATCTTCTTTTCTAGATAATTGTTCATATCCTGCGAAAGATTTAGTTCTTCACAAGCCTTTAATAGTAACACTACCAAGTCCTTTATATCTACTTTGCTCATTTCTTCGGGCAGTAGTACTATCAACAGCTGCTTTACTAACTCTACATCATTCGATTGAACTGCTTGATACAGCGTTTCTTTTTTGTTTTCTCTTAAATCATAGAGTTTTGATGAATCACCAAGACTAAACAGATAATTGGTTAATCCATCACTCTCTATTATAATATTTACTTCTCTCAGCGGGTTTTTGTCATCAAAAGATTTAAGCAGCTCTTTTTCGCTGGCTTTCTCTATTACAACTGCTACTTCACTTAGTTTTTTCAGTTGATCAATATTACTATTTTCAGCTGCATTTTTTGCTTCCTTTATCACCTGCCTGTAAAGCTCTTGTTTCTCTTTATTGTTCAAACTTTCACACTGTTCTTTTACTTGTAAAGGTAACAATTCCATACTTCACTTAATATTTTACCCTATAATAAGCTATTTTCAGCAAAACTAAAGTATTTTTTTTCTGTTACAATTATATGATCCAGAAATTCTATTTCCATGCTACTGCATGCTAGTAATAGGGTTTCAGTTAAACTTCTATCGTGTTGTGATGGTTCTGCATTTCCTCCTGGATGGTTATGAGATATAACTATTGCAGCTGCACCAACTAATAGCGCCCTTTTCATTACTTCTCTTGGATATAGAGGTACTTTATTTACCGTTCCCTCTAGAATATACTTATCGATTATACGTGATTTCTTATTAAGATAAATAACACAAAAGCTTTCTCTGATTGAGTGAGCTGTGGTTATTTTTAAGTATTCTATCAGCTTTTTTTGATTGTCAACTATTGGCAGCTCTTCTAAATCTTCTCTGAGCATTTTCTCAATTGCCTCCTTTATGCAGAATATTGCTGCAACCGCTGAATCATTCATACCAGTGACACTTTTAAGCTCATTGGAGTCTGCACTTATCACCTTACCTATGCTCTTGAACAGTTCTACTAATCTTTCTGAAACTGCTCTACTTTCTACTTTTCGATATAAAATCAGCTCAAGTAATTCATAATCAAACAGGGATCTACCCTTACTTGACAACACTCTTGTCTCTAATTCTTTTCTTCTTTTGTTCTTATTTTCACTATTATTCATAAAAATTACCTACTAACTAACGATTAAACTTTTTCAATTATTAACTCTGCTTTTTTAGCAGTGGTCGTCATGGAGCCATCTATTTCAGAAAGAGTCAAGTCATTTGTTGAAGTTTTTTTATAGTTTTAGCAAATATATTATTATACTTCATACAGCATGAACCGTCTCTATAAGATTTGACAAGTCGTCAAAAGAGTGTTATATTAATCTTTTACTCATAATTGAGAGTGTATATTATATTAAAAATAAAGAGGTATTTATGAAAAAGGAAAAATTATCTAACTTAAAATCTGCTGTATTTACAGATACGCTGAAAGACATAGGTAAAAGCCTATCAACTAATTTGGTGCGTACTTCAAAAACAAAAAAGCAACTACTGGTTTATCCTGCAGAACTTAACCCTTTTAGCTCAGCTCTAAGTCAAATCAGGCTAAACGAGCATGAAAACTCTACATTAAGTGCATTTTTGGAAAAAGCTATAGTAGCTAAAACCATAGATGAATTAAGCAAGGTTATTGATGAAGTATTGGACTCAGGAATTAGAATCAATGCACACAATGAAGATGGATTCAGTTTTTCCAATGTTGCCGTACTTAAAATGCATTACAGTCAATTTACAGAAAGTAAACAAGAAGATATAATCAAGAAATTAGCCCTAAACGGAGCAAATTTTGATGAAGCGGGTGATAACCTAGGTGATGAAAACATAATTGAAATTTGCCGTAAAGTGCAAAGGGAAGTTGAACCACAAATACATACCCGACTTACAAAACTTAGAGAAGTGGCAGAAAATGCTGCTGCTGTAGGATCTGTTGAAAACGTTGAAATCGATAGCAAGAACTTTTACATCAAATTTTCACATAACTCCAAAGTTAATGTTGTAACCGTTATCGAAGGTGCAAAAAGATTAGGCTTCAGCAACGGTAACTTGGAGCTTGGAATTAATATCATACAGGTAGGCAAAGGTAAAGTAGAAATCAAAACTGGAAAAAATGGTGAAAGAAATTATTCAGATGTATCAGATAATAGCTCTTTTACCATAACGTTTTCTAGCAGCTTAGGAGAATTACACGTTATAGTATACCAAGACAAAAAAAATTATAATCAAGTGAAAGTTGAAGTAGAAGATCAAGAAATGTGGAATAAGCTGCAAACAATAGGAGAAGTTGTAGGACAAGGCTGCTTGTTTGGTGATATGCCTGTTAAAACAGCAATAGAACGAGGAAGTTTTGTTAGAAGATGTCTTGAAATCATTTAAGTAGCTAATTTATTAAGCATAACGGTAATCATATTAAAGAAAATATTGGTTTTTGAGGTAAGAGGAGAATGTTCGTAATCTTTGCTCATGCGCCTAAAATTGGAGAGCCAAGCAAAGGTTCTTTCAACTATCCAACGTTTTGGAATAACCTGAAATCCTTCAGCTTCGGG
>NZ_JACVWV010000075.1 GCF_014534705.1 Wolbachia endosymbiont of Pentalonia nigronervosa
TCGGCAGATATTTGAGTTGTGCAAGTTAAACAAAAATCCCAAAAATGGATGTGTTATGTACGTTCTATAATAAATGAGAACGCATAATATTTTGTCTTCTAGTGTTTCAACGTGCGATTTTCTTCCGTGACATTTCTTTTTTGCCTCCATTTTTTCCCACTCCGGCCTCACTTTTTCCACGATTTTTTCAAATTCTTCTATTTTTAGACCTGTTAATTGTCTGAAAATATAAGGGGTTTTTGCCACTTTTGCATAATTTATTGCCATTTTCTCTCACTAAAACTCTCATTTTATACGCTTTTTTTTGTTTTTCTACTTTTTTCCTCGTTTTGCAGGGGGTCTTTTGTATCCCATACCACTTGCGAACATGCTCAAGACCTTCGTTTCAAGCTCAGGATGTAGACTTGTTTGTCTCTTTTTGCGGTTCAAAACTTCCTTCTCGATTCCTTGGCGTCAGCAGCTCAAATGATCCTGAGCTTGTACGTAAAGTTTTCGCACTTTTGCCGTTTCTACGATTATTTTCTTCTTCCCTATTATTTGATAAATAACTCTCCATTTCCCCTTCTAGGCTTGCCTCTAGCAACTTCTTTATCAAAGGTGTCAGTGCTCCTTCTCTTCCGGTTAGTGGTTTACCTTCTCTTATAGATGACAGGATATTTGTCTCTAATTCTTACTAATCCAACATAGTTGTTTGCTCTTTTTTCTTTCATTTGTTAAACCTCCATTTTTTATATCAATAATATATCATTTTTCGGTTTGACACAGTTTATTTAACACTCCCTCTTAAAGGGTCTCACACCTTATGAATTCATATGTGATCAGTGGACAAAATTTCCTGATTTATTTATACTTCCATCATACTTTGGGACCATACACCTAGGAGCTCTGCTACTTCAGATTTTGACTTCCCTTTTTTCCACCATTAGATATGCTTTTTCTCTTAAATCTACACTGTATACCACTATTTACCTCTTATTCTATCAATTCAATTTTATCATTCATTTTTAAAATCACTATAGCTATATGGTTCAAATAAACATGGAAGTATTATGAAGAATTATATTATCATTTTCTACAGAATAAAACTCACTATTTTCATATATTACCGTGCACTTCTTTTCTATACTCATCTCCCTGCAAGGATTACAAGTGTACTTCGTTCCTGTATAATAATTGTGATATTTAAACTGACCATTTTTATTAAAATAACCAAATTCATCAACCAATGTGACTATTTGTCTACCTTTTTTACCATTAACTAATTCGTATACAGCAACTGAATAGTGATCTGGGAAATCTGGTTCAACAAATTCTTCTGTAAGAAAAAACAATGGCTGATTGTCATGTAACCATGCAAAATTTGTGTTGTAGATTTTTTCTGCACAATTTAAACTGATAAATTTATATTCATCTGAAACGTGTGAGTACTGTGGATCATATCTTTTATATTCAAAAAATTCATTACCTAAAAAATTGCAAAATGTTAGCTTATAATTACTATTATTACATTTAGCAACTTTTAAATAGTGAAAATCTCGTGGAATAACTATCTCTTCTTTTGTAACATGGTTACGTATGACCAATTGATCATTGAGCATGTAATAACCTATTTTTTGTAAAGTAGCCATAGGATTATCATTTAAGACAATGTTTGCTTCATAAATATTATCCGATAATTCTTTTCCTTTTTGCAAAGTAAATTTCTGCTTTGTGTTGCTAGCCTTAATTAAGCTATCTATTGTTTCTAGTTCTGCTATATCTGGTTTATATTGATACTGATAGTCACTATATTTTGAAAGCCTATTTCCATTTTTGTCTGATATATAGACAGTTCTAAGGCAATCCGTATCACTACCTTTTATTGTTAAATAAAATCCATCTGTTTTTTCTTTGATTTCTTTTGATGCTATATCATTTTCATCATAAAAATTAATAAAATTCAGTGATCCAGTTAATAATGAGTTTCCAGGCTTATAAAGTGATAGGTTAATACCAGAATATAGCACATTTCCTATGTTTTGTAATGTAATATTTGCTTTTTCCGTTTCAAGTTCATCTAAAATACTATTTTTATTTTCACCAATAATAGCTTCTTGTTCTATAACAAAGTCTTCGCCATTTTGTAGCTTCAGAACTAAATCCCCTTTACATAAAACTATTTTATCGTTTCTCTTCTGTAACTCTACATCACTGATGTTCCTCACTTCAACCGTACCAATGTATGATTCGATAGCATACTTATCACTGTTACCCTTTAACCTGTAGTATGCAGTAGGAAGTTTTATCAGCTTCTTATAGAGCGGATCTTTACTATCTACTTTAAATGTATATTGTTCCATACTATCCTTATCACTTTCCTTACGTTAGATAGCCAACAACTGCACTCTGATTAATGGAACTAAATCCAGAAATTGCAATATCACTCATAACATTTCCTGGCTGTTCATTATCCGTCGCTATTTTCTCAATATTAATAAAACCCCTTTTTTGCTCATTATTTTTTAACACTTCTTTCATATGATCTTTAAAAGCAGCCAAACATTCATCGGTCTGTTTGCAATTAAGGCATGATTCTTTTGCAGCTGTACACAAGAATTCCAACAGCTCATCATCACTAAATGACTTATCTACAATAGCTGTATGTAGTTCTATTGGATTAAATCTTAAGTTTTTAGATGATATACCAGATTTAACTGCTGCACACTTCAATACTTTCTCAAATCTTGTTGTAATATATAATGCGTTTATATCGGTACCTTGAGTTATCACAGCTTTAGATGGTATAGTAGGTTTGGAAGAAGAAGAGATGAATTGAAAAGCACTTCTAACAGTATTTGCAATAGTATTAGCAAAAATGTTTATCCATGAAGATGAAGATAAACTACCTGCTCCACTTGTCACTGGTTGATTATTTAAATTTTCAGTTTCCCTTTTTCTTCTACGTACAGGACAAACAGGATCCGTAGGTTCTTTTTTACAGAATATATTTTTTGTTTTACCAAAAAAAGCCTCAGCATTTTGCATTGATTGAGATGCTCTTCTTGCAAATCCCTCAGCATCTTTTTTTATAACTTCAGTTATATTATTCAAATTCACTACTGCAGCATGTAATTTTATAGTCTCATTTCTGGCATCTTGAGCTTTTTTAGCAAAAACTTCAGAAGCATTTTTAGCCACTTCCACCGCTTCTTTAGCATTCTGGATTTCAAGCTTTGTTTGATTCATACTAAGCAAAAACCTTTCAACTTCCGCGGCACCTACTCCATCTGCTCCTCGAGGACCTATATCTCCTTTGACACCAGGAATTCCAGGCAATCCAGACATCCCTGGTACTCCTTGAGGGCCTATATCTCCTTTATTCCCTTGTATGCCTTCCGTTCCAGGCAATCCGACATCACCTTTTTCTCCTTGAGGACCTATATCTCCTTTTAACCCAGGAGTTCCTGATAATCCCATATCACCTTGAGGACCTATATCTCCTTTATTCCCTTGTATGCCTTCCGTTCCAGGCAATCCAATTTCACCCTGGGGACCAACTGGACCCTGAGGACCTGTATCTCCTTTAGCTCCAGACATTCCAGGCAATCCAATTTCACCCTGGGGACCAACTGGACCCTGAGGACCTGTATCTCCTTTGATACCAGAAATTCCTGGCAATCCGTTCATTCCCGGAGCACCATCTACTCCTTTAATACCAGGCAATCCAGCATCACCTTTTTGTCCCAATATTCCAGGAGAACCAGTTTCTCCTCTATCTCCAGGCAATCCGACATCACCTTTTTCTCCTTGAGGACCTATATCTCCTTTTAATCCAGAAGTTCCAGACAATCCAATTTCACCTCTATCACCCTTTTCTCCTTGAGGGCCTATATCTCCTTTTAATCCAGAAGTTCCAGGCAATCCAATTTCACCCTGGGGACCAACTGAACCTTGAGCCCCTGGAGCTCCAATTTCACCTTTTTGTCCCAGTGTCCCCGGTAGACCAGTTTCACCTCTCCTTCCAGATGCACCTTTAACACCTTGGGGACCTCGTGCTTCTCCTGGATCTCGTTTTAATTCCTTTGAAATACTTTGTGCTAACTCATCACTACTTGCAAGTTTCTTGACTAATGTACCATTGCCCTGGCCTAGTAATGCATCAGCTAAATCTTGAGCTTTTTCATCAATTAGCTTACTAGCTATTTCTTTGTGGATATCTCTATTATAAATAAGTTTTCCTGTAATTTGCTGCTCTAATACTAAATCTCCGTCTTCATTACGGGACTCAAGCACCTTACTAATAATATCTGTACCATTAACTAATTTTTTTGCAATTCCAGTATGCAGATCTGAACTACTTGCAAGCTCTTTTGTCAACGTCTTACCGTTAGAGTCAGTAGAGTTAAGTATTAACTCCTTAAACTCAGTAGCTCTAGTAGTGACTAGGTAGTGTAGACATTCAAAAAGAAAGGAGTTATAATAACAATTTTTGAGAGAAGCTAAGGATGTTATACGACTTAAAAGATAAGCAATGGGAAAGGATAAAGGAGAGTTTACCCGGAAAGAAAGGGGATAGTGGAAGGAGTGCAAAGGACAACAGAAAGTTCATAGCAGCAGTGATGTGGATAGGGCGAACAGG
>NZ_JACVWV010000076.1 GCF_014534705.1 Wolbachia endosymbiont of Pentalonia nigronervosa
ATTGTTGGCAAAAAAAATTAGCATAAAAAAGGATAGAACCTTAACGCCCGAAAGGATTTTTAGCAGATGTTACAGCACAGCCGATACAGCGACCAAAAGACAGCAAAAAACGTAAAAAAAGTTACTCTGGCAAAAAGAAAACAACGACCATAAAAACCGATCGAAGAAAGTGTTGTCAGTTTCAAAGTCGCATCGAGCATGATTTTCGCATACGAAAGCAGGAAAAATTGTTACCAAAAGATAGCATAAAACATGCTGATTCCGGCTATCAAGGATGGCAAAAAGTTCAAAGTAATGTAGTAATTCCATATCCGGAAAAAACCACTAACGGAAGAGCAAAAGGAGCATAATAGAAAGCTGGAGGATGCGAGTGGAAAATAAAATTCGCGAGATCAAAATATTCAAAATTATATCAAATGTTTACCGCAATTTTCAGAAGAAATATAACATGAGATTCAACATTATTGCTGGTATTGTGAACCTAAGGCACGGAGCTTTCGGGTTGGGGTTCCTTACCATTTTATCAGCAACTCTCTTTATGTTGTTTCGCAGGGGAGCTGGTTTCAAAAGAGGTCTACTCGATCAGGTGTCTCTCTTTATAAATATGATCATCAAATTTTTATCTTATTTTTACCATTATGAGAATGGTTATGGTTGTTAAGTTGTGTAAGAAGTCTATTTTCCAAATCTTTCATTATAACTTCCTCATCTTGTGTTTCATGATCATAGCCAAGTAAGTGAAGTAGCCCGTGTATTAACATGTGTGCAACGTGGGAAAGAATAGGTATATAGTACTCATATGATTCTCTTTTTATAGTGTCTATTGAGATTGCTATATCTCCTAGGTCACATTCATTAGATAATTGCTCACATGGAAATGATAACACATTAGTTGGCTTATCTATTTTTCTAAACTTTAAATTAAGCTGATGCAGGAAATTATCATCAGCCAACGCTATTGATATACTCAACTTGTAATGAGATATTTCCAACGCTTTTAGAGAGGTATTTATAATATTTAATACAAAATTTTCTGGATCCTCAATGATATTGTACCATTTTTCGTCGAGAACATTGACTTCTAACATATGCTAATCTTGATTATTTCATTCCATTCAATTGCCGAAACAGGAGAAATAGATAACCGTGGTTGCTTGAGTATGGTCATGTTCTTTAGGAGCTGATTATGTTTTATTTTTTGTAACGTGACTTGATTATTTAAAGGTTTTAGAAATTTTACATCTACTAATCCAAACTTAGGATTATCAGCATAATAGTGCTCTTTAAATACTTCAACTACTCCCACTATAGCTTTCTCCTTACCTGTATGATAAAAAAAAGCAAAATCACCCACTTTCATACCTTTCATGTAGTTTTGTGCTTGGTAATTGCATACACCATCCCATGGTACTATGCGATCACTTTCCATCTGTTTCCATGAATATTCACTGGGTTCTGACTTCAAAAGCCAAAAATGCATTATTTCTTTCTTCTTAAATATGCCGGTATATCGTAGATATTGCTACTCCATTTAATTTCACTTTCTGGTTCAACTGTGGCATATTCTTTTGTTTCCGTTTGCACACCTTTACTTTGACTGTAAGACCACTTAAACTTCTCTTGTTCTATATTATTAGTATGATTTATAGGCGGAGTTTCTAATTTACTATTATGATCAGTGTTACAATCAATTCCAGTTGCTAAAACAGAAACTCTGACTTTTCCTTCCATCGAATCATCGAAAGTAGCACCAAATATGATGTTTGCATTTTCATCTACTTCTTCACGAACTCTGTTTGCAGCAGCATCCACTTCAAAGAGGGTCATATCTCCACCACCAGTAATATTAATTAATATTCCTCGTGCGCCTTTCATTGACACATTGTCAAGAAGCGGATTAGATATAGCAGCTTCTGCAGCACTAATTGCTCTCTCTTCCCCTTCTGCTTCTCCAGTGCCGATCATTGCCTTGCCCATTTCACTCATTACTGTTTCTATATCAGCAAAATCAAGATTTATTAGACCTGGCATAACCATTAAGTCAGTTACTCCCCTAATGCCAATATGTAATACATTATCAGCAAGTTTAAACGCATCAGAAAAAGTTGTTTTTTCATTTGCAATTCTAAATAAATTCTGATTTGGAATGACAATAAGTGTATCCACATATTTCTGTAACTCTTCAAGGCCGAGTTCTGCAATTCTCATGCGGCGCACACCTTCAAAACCAAACGGCTTGGTAACAACTCCAACTGTTAATATCTTTTTTTCCTTTGATACTTTATCCCTTACTGCAGCTTTAGCTTCCCGTGCTGCTTTTGCAATCACTGGTGCTGCACCAGTTCCAGTACCACCACCCATTCCAGCAGTGATAAAAAGCATATGACTATCTTTTATATGATCCAAAATCTCATCAATTGATTCTTCTGCTGCACCCCTTCCAACATCAGGTAATGCACCAGCACCAAGGCCTTTAGTTAAATTAATGCCAAGCTGAATTTTCTTATCACATAAAGACTTTTCTAACGCTTGAGCATCAGTGTTTGCTACAACAAAATTGACCCCTTGCAAATTAGATTGAATCATGTTGTTCACAGCATTCCCACCTGCACCACCCACTCCCACAACAGTAATTCTTGGGTGCAGTACAGGTAACTCTGGTAAATTAAGATCAATAGACATTTAACTACTCAATTAAAAGCGAACTCACTTGACAATACACTACCGCTTTTTTATCAATATGCAAACACTTTTCACTATTCTAAACTTATAAACACTCAATGGAGTTTACTTATTATTAACATTTTATATACTGTAAAGCAATAACTTTATTCTTATACAAAAATATATTTTATATATTCCCCCTTTTTTCTAGTGAAATTTCACAAGTTTATCTATAGTTTTTGTGATAATCCTTGGAGTATCCGGAGCAATCTGCAGTCTATTTAATCGTTCTATAGCAAATTTACTATCTTCATTTTCTATAAAATCATATAAAATATTTTCTATACCCTTGGTAACATTTTCGTGTTTCCTTAGAGGGTGACCGTGTGGATACTTATTGATAGTCTTGATACTAGAGTATTCAACAAAAGCTTGATCTTTAAAGGCAAGCTGTCTCAATCTTGCCTTGAGTTTCTCTTCTTCTCCTTTTGCTAACAGATTAGACTTTATTAATGATTCTACTATTGAATTGATAGTTTGATGTATTTCGGAGTGTACTATAACATCAATATTATTTTCCTTTACTACACAATCATACATACTTTTTTCATCCTTTAATAATTTTATGAATTCCATGCTATTTTTTGAATTCAACTCTAGGTGTGATTCACTCATAGGTGTGATTATGAATGTATTTTTACTCACTTTAATATTAAATTGTGGAGAGTTTTCAAAAAGTGAAAAAGCTATATCTCTAGAATCAAGAGCAGTATCATACGCAGCTATAAGCGCGTGCGCTATGATATTATTGGTTACTTTCATTCCATGCTTGCTCAAGTGATTTAATATGTTTTCGATATCATTATATGTAAAATTTGTATCCTTGAGTAGCTTAACAACTTCCATTGCGTTGTGTTGCGCATATTCTATTTTCACCTCATCTGTAAAAAGCGTGCTAGCTGCTTTATGCCTATCAAATATGGTAAAAATCTTAATAAAATTTTCTAAATCTTCTTTATTAGCTAACTCAAGACTCACTAAAGTCTTATTTGTAATTAAAATATTTTTTATCATTTCATCCTCTTATAAATAAATTTACTAAATGAATTGTATTTTTAATTTATTAAGATTTGCTTAAGCTCAATATACTATATAGCTAATATATAGCTCTCCATAATGGTAGAAACGATTAAAGAAAAGCATAAACGTTCTCTAGCTCTATTTTGATAGCAAATTTGATAGCAAACCAATGGTGTTCAATAGATCCCTTACATAGCTATATTAAAGGTTATAATATGCACAAGAAAGAGCATAGGCAGTATAATGAGATTAAAAAAAGTAAGCAGGTTGGAAGATGAAGAATTTCGACGATTAACAGGGGTAAAACGTAGTATATTCGGAAGAATGACAGAAATTTTAATAGAGGAGGAAGTTAAGAAAAAAGCTCGAGGTGGCAAACCAAATAAATTAAGTATGGAAGACCGTTTGCTTAGATGTATGGTCCCAGCGTATCCACTATAAATTGTTTATACTTCCATCATACTCTGGGACCATACATCTAAACTATTATATATTAGTAATGTACCCCATTTCCTTGATCACTTTCTAGTCCACAACTGATGGATTATATAGATAACCTATGCCTTATACGTGTCTCAGTTACTATTATATCTAAGAAGATGTCTTGAAAAGAAATGAAAAGATAAATATACTAAAGCAAATGTAGAATTAAGAGGTAAAAAAATGTATCCAAGTGACATAAGTGACAAAGAATGGGAAATACTAGAGCCATACGTTGCACAAGGGGCAATAGGAAGGCCAAGAAAACACGATATTAGAGCGATTATTAATGCAATAAGATATATAA
>NZ_JACVWV010000077.1 GCF_014534705.1 Wolbachia endosymbiont of Pentalonia nigronervosa
CCTGTTCGCCCTATCCACATCACTGCTGCTATGAACTTTCTGTTGTCCTTTGCACTCCTTCCACTATCCCCTTTCTTTCCGGGTAAACTCTCCTTTATCCTTTCCCATTGCTTATCTTTTAAGTCGTATAACATCCTTAGCTTCTCTCAAAAATTGTTATTATAACTCCTTTCTTTTTGAATGTCTACACTACCTAATCACATCATCAATGCCAAAACATGGTTTTGCCAAAAAAACAGCGGATAATATCGCTAAAGCAAGTAATTTTTTCATTTTTACAAATTAAAACTTATTCCGAACTCAAATCCATGTGAAGATTCATCGAGCTTCTGTATCCTGTAACCAGCCAAAATATTGGTTTTTGAAGAAAGTGGCAGATTAATACCAGCACCTACCTGATAAGAAAAAAGGTAATCAGGAGTTAAAACAGGCCTGAAACTTTGAGAGCCTTCTTTTACAAGGTATGTCCTGGCAATACCTGCACCAGCATAAACATATGGAGTAATCCCGGTACTTTCAAGTGTATGATGGTAATGAAGTTTTGCCATGAGTCCTGTTCCTACTCCTATTTTTCTGTTTGGCATATCAAAAAAAGTTTTGATCATGGAGCCAAGTGAAAATTTAAGGTTGTCTGTGTAGTGATAACCGACATCAAACCCAGCGCTAGCAGCACTATACGATAAAGAAGCAAAAACTCTATCTCTAATCACATCATCAATGCCAAAACATGGTGTTGCTAAAAAAACAGCAGATAATATAGTTGAAGCAAGTAGTTTTTTCATTTTGCTTTTGAGATATTAATACGTTCATATATACTCTATAAATATTAAAAATAATATAATTAAAATATAAAAATTAATATAATTTCAAAAAGAATCTATTAAAAAATTTCATAGAATTCTTGTTTTAGTATGTCATCCAACTCAGAAAATGAAATTTCAACTCGTAGCTTTTTCATTGACGTCACTCCATACCCTTGCAATCCACAAGGGATAATTCCTCTATAATGAGCAAGGTCTGGTGAAACATTAATAGCTATTCCATGGTACGTTACCCACTTCCTTAGTCGAATACCAAAAGCTGCAATTTTCTCTTCTCTTCCATTATTACTGACCCAAATGCCCACTCTATCTCTTTTATATTCTCCTGCTATACCAAAGTGTTTTAAAACATTGATGATCCAATTACTCAAATTTTCAACATATAATCTAATATCACATCTGTTTCTTTTTTTTAGATTGAGCATTAAATATACAACGCGTTGTCCAGGACCATGATATGTATATTTGCCCCCTCTGCCAGTTTTATAGATAGGAAAAAGTTTTTCAATAATTTCAGCATCTGTTGCACTAATACCCGCAGTGTATAGAGGAGGATGCTCAAGTAACCACACCAGTTCATTTTCTAGACCATCATGAATTAATTTAATTCTCTCTTCCATGAATTTCACAGCATCGTTATAATCAACAAGCTGATTAGATATTAACCATTCTACCATCTTTTATTTCCAGTTAAATAATCTAAGTATATACCCCTTTCTCAAGAGATCTAATTTTCACCACAATTTTTATGGAGGCACATATGAAATTCAATATTTTCCAAAAAAAAGAAAAACAAGTACTTAACCAATATTCCACTCTACAGCTAATGATGGAGCCTAGTTGGAGCAAGCGTGACTATGCAAGTTTTGCTGAAGAAGGTTACATTAAAAACGTCATTGCTTTTCGTGCGGTAAATATGATCGCAAGTGCTGTATCCTCAGTACCTTTTACTCTTTATCAATTTACTAATCAGGGAAAATCATACTTAAAAACTCATCCATTATTAAAATTACTTTATTCTCCTAACCCAATTACATCTAAATCCGAATTTATTGAAGGAATTGTTACTTATCGACTGATCAGTGGCAATGCCTATATGCTGATGATTGAACCGCAGAATCCGCCAACAGAGCTTTACCTTTTGCGTCCTGATAGAGTTAATATTATTCCTGGAAAAAACAATGTTCCGTGCACTTATCGCTATACAGTGAACGACAACAGTTACGATTTTAAGGTTAATAAACTAACCGGACGTTCAGCAGTGTTGCATTTAAAAACTTTTAATCCTGTGAATGATTGGTACGGACTTTCACCGATAGAAGCAGCAGCATATAGCATAGATCAGCATAATCAAGCAGGGGCTTGGAATCAAGCTATGTTACAAAATGGAGCGCGGCCAAGCGGTGCCATAGTTGTCAAACCAGCAAAGGATGGCAGTGGAGGAAATTTAAGTCAAGAGCAATATCAGCGTTTAAAGATGCAGATAGACCAATATTATTCTGGGCCAGCAAATGCTGGTAGGCCAATACTGCTTGAAGGCGGTTTAGATTGGAAAGAAATGAGTTTATCACCGAGAGATATGGATTTCATTGACTCTAAACACAGTTCAGCACGTGATATTGCTCTGGCTTTTGGGGTGCCACCGCAATTGCTTGGCATACCTGGTGACAACACTTATAGCAATTTAGTTGAAGCACGATTATCCCTATGGGAGCAGACAGTTTTGCCCATATTAGAAAACATTATTTGTCATCTCAATTCTTGGCTAGTACCTAAATTTGGTCACGATTTGTGCTTATCATATGATAAAGATGCGATAGAAATTCTTATGGAAAAGAGGCAAAAACTGTGGAGGTATGTAGAAAATGCCAGTTTCATGACATTAAATGAAAAAAGAGAAGCCTTTGGTTTACCGCCATTGCCCGGTGGTGATGAATTAAAAGTTTGATGTACAAAATATGGTATAATTTTGCTATAATGTGAGCATAAAAATATGGAAATTTCTTGATTTATTTATACTTCCATCATACTTTGGGACCATACATAATGGAAAAAAGTCAATTGCAAGCTGTAAATCAACAACAGCAGATATTTTTAGTGAAACAGACATAAGTACTAGTATTGATAAGCGGTGCAGTAAATGATTAGTGAAAGAAATGATGTACGCTTATTCTATTCACAACCTATATCTAATCTCTTTTTAACTTCTGGTATCATAACATTCTGTGAAGCATTAAATTATGTGCACAGACTGCCTTATGGGCGCAACCTTGATTGTGCTGATTATTTATCAGTACTAAATGAAAAGTGCGGAACATGTAGTACTAAACATGCACTTATTTATAAGTTAGGTTGTGAATGCGGGGTTGATATAACGCTGCATATGGCTATTTTTATGATGGATAAGATTAATACTCCTGCCATTTCTTCTATATTAGAAAAATTCAACTTGTTATATATACCAGAGATGCACTGTTACCTTCGTTATAAGGGCCAAATCATTGATATAACTTTTCCAGAAGATAACAAACCTCTAGAATTAATAGATGAAGAGAAAATAGAACCAGAATACATCGGTGATTATAAAATGAATAAGCATAAACAGTATATTGAAAACTGGCTACCCCGTAATACTGTATATAATTCAGAGCAAATATTTAGAATTCGTGAGCTATGCATTGAGCAACTGATTAGGTAAAGAAATATAGACTAGTTTGAGAGAAGCTGTATATGACAGAAATAAGGTTATTTGAAGAGCAAGATATCTTTGAAGTAAAGGAGCAAGGGAAAAAGCTGAAATGATAGCTAAGAACTTTTGACGGATATTATTGCAAAAACTACTGATGAACAAATTGAAATAAAATACTATAGTGTTTCCCAAAATAGAGGAATTTAAGCAAATTCATCTACTCATCTTTCCAATTTGGTATGACAAAAAAAATTACTTGCGTTATTGAGTTTGATGTTTATAATATCATAAATTTAAACCTAACAGGTTTAGGTGGTGTATAGGGAGGCGTTATGTTAAATACACAAAAAGAAAAAGCTAATGAACTGCAAAGAGAACAGCAAGATGTTCTTGCAAAAGAGTTGATCAGTGTTGTAGATGGCACTTATTCAGAAGAAGAAAAAATAAGGAAGATTAACGATTTGAAGACTTTCTTAAAAAAGCTCATCACAGCTTGGTCACAATTTTCCATAAAGGATAGATATAGGAAGACAAGAATATCTACCTTAAACTCTCTATGTTCCTTAACTTGACGCGTATGGTTTATTTAACACTCCCGTCAGAAATAGGTTTTGCAAGAGGTCTATTTACTTATACCTTGACCACCCCTACTAACATCAGGATTTGATATAACCTGTAAAGGCACACTCTCTGGAGGGTTAGAAGGCATGCCTGAATGCTTAAAAAGACTAAAACTTGCTAATTTACAGTAAACAAGGTAGCAAGCTATACATACGGCTAGGGAGTGTTAAATAAACTGTGTCAAACCACATTTTTAGCTCAACTCAATTTTCAATCTTCCAGGAAAGAAAATGTCAAGCTGAGATATGGCTACTGCCCAATCATGCACAGGCATCGTCCATTTTTCCTCTGCCTTCTTTATAGCACAATATACCAACTTATACAAGGCATTTATGCTGGTAAATGAGCCCTTGGTCT